>JBDKTA010000006.1 GCA_039680605.1 Planctomycetaceae bacterium
CGCACATTGCCAACACACGCTTACGTAAATCCATTGAGTATGCTTTCATTTCAAGCCTCCATGCTTGACCCAAGCATACACAACTTCTTCAGAGGGCGCTAGATGTGTTCGTGACTTGCTCTAGCCGCCATGCTTTGCGCCAGGATCATCAGGGACATGGCGCCTGGACAACGGCCGCCATGGCACCCGGCAACAAAGCTCGGCATTGACTCCATTTCGCCGCTTCGTCAGAATGCGCCCATGCGCAATCCCACAGATCGACCGAACATTATTCTGATCAACTGCGACGACCTGGGCTATGGCGACTTGAGTTGTTATGGGTCGCGCGTCAATCGCACGCCGGTGCTGGATTCGATGGCAGCCGCCGGCGTGCGGTTCACCGACTTCTACATGGCCAGCCCCGTCTGCTCGCCCTCGCGCGGGGCGATGATGACGGGCTGCTACCCGCGGCGGATCGGGTTTGGCACGTTCGACGGGGCGTGGGTGCTGTTCCCCGGCCAGGGCGTCGGGCTCAACCCGTCCGAGATCACGATGGCCACGCTGCTGCGGCGGCAGGGCTACGCGACGTACCACATCGGCAAGTGGCACTGCGGCGACCAGAAAGAGTTCCTGCCCACGCGGCACGGGTTCGACTCGTACTTCGGCATCCCCTACAGCAACGACATGGGCTGGCAGAAAGGCTGGGACAACAAGTGGCCGCCCCTGCCGCTGATGCGCGACGAAGAAGTCATCCAGGCCCAGCCCGATCAGCCCAACCTCATCGAGCGATACACCGAGCGGGCGGTCGGTTTCATCCGCGACAATCGCGAGAAGCCCTTCTTCCTGTACCTGGCGCACATGCAGGTTCACCTGCCGCTGTACGCCCCGCAGCGATTCGTCGACGCCTCGCAGAACGGACGCTACGGCGCGTGCGTCGAGGCGGTCGACTGGAGCACGGCTGTGCTGCTCTACGAACTGCGCAAGCTCGGCCTCGAGAACAACACGCTGGTGATCTTCACCTCCGACAACGGCTCGCGCGGCAAGGACGGCGGCAGCAACGCCCCGCTGGCCGGGCACAAGGGCACGACGTACGACGGCGGTCTGCGCGTGCCGTGCATCATGCGCTGGCCGGGCGTGATCCCCGCCGGCCGCACGTGCAGCGAGATGGCGCTGTCGATGGACTTCCTGCCGACCTTCGCGGGCCTTGCCGGCACGAAAGCGCCCGATGACCGGATCATCGACGGCTCGGACATCCGCCCGCTGATGCTGGGCCAAACCGGCGCCCGCAGCCCGCACGATGCGTTCTTCTACCACCACGTCGACACGCTCTTCGCCGTCCGCAGCGGCCGATACAAACTGCACGTCCGCCGCCAGGACAAGGAAGTGCGCGAGCTTTTTGATATGGAAAAGGACGTGGGCGAGACTGTCAACCTGTATGACAGCAAGCCCGAGGTCGTGCGCGAGCTGATGAAGCACATCGACCACTGCCGCGACGACATCGGCGACGCGGCGTGCAAAGTCGAAGGCGCCAACCGCCGCCCCTGCGGCCGCGTGGCCAACCCCGTCCCCCTGACCGTCCACGACGCCGACTACCCCTACATGCAGGCCGAGTACGACCTTCCGGATAGAGGATAGTGGTGAGTGGTGAGTAATTGGTAGCGGCGGGGCTTGCCCCGGGCGGTTGTTTCCCCGGCGATCGCGGGGCAAGGTCCGCCGCTAATTTTCATTCGTCTCGTTTTGCTCTGAGCCTCTGTGGTCAATTTCGTCCTTCCTGCGGCGAAAGTTTCGCAGGCGTTCGAAGAGCAGGTAGAATACCGGCGTGACGTAGAGGGTCAGCGTCTGGCTGAAGATCAGTCCGCCGACGACGGCGATACCCAGCGGGCGGCGGCTGTCAGCCCCGACGCCGGTGCCCAGAGCAACGGGGATGCCCGCCGCCAGCGTCGAGATGGTCGTCATCATGATCGGGCGAAAGCGGATCAGGCACGCGTCGTAGATCGCGTCGCGGGGGCTCTTGCCTTCGCTGCGCTGGGCCTCGACCGCGAAGTCGATCATCATGATCCCGTTCTTCTTGACCAGCCCGACCAGCATGATGATCCCCACGAAGGCGTACAGCGACAGCTCCGTCCCGGTCAGCATCAGGGCCGCCAAAGCGCCAAAGCCCGCAAACGGCAGGGCCGTCAGGATCGTGACGGGGTGGACGAAACTCTCATACAGCACGCCCAGGACGATGTAGATCACCAGCACCGCCATCAGCACCTGCAGCAGCATGCCCGACTGCGAGGCCTGGAACGCCTGGGCGGTGCCCTGGAAGCTGGTGGTCACCGTGGCGGGAAGATCAGCCGAAAGCTCCTGCACCACTGCCACGGCCGGACCCAGGGCGGCCCCGGCGGGAAGGTTGAATGAGATCGTCACCGAAGGCAACTGTCCCAGGTGGTTGATCGTCAGCGGCCCGGCCCCCTCGGTGACCGTCGTCACGGCCGTCAGGGGCACCAGTTGCCCGTTGTCAGAGCGGATGTAGATCCATCGCAGCGCGTCGGGGTTCTGCTGGAACGGGATCTGCGCCTCGATGACGACCTGGTACTGGTTGTTGGGAGCCAGGATGGTGGAGATCTGGCGCGAGGCGTAGGCGTTGAACAGGGCGGTTTCGATCTGCTGGGCGTTGACGCCGTAGACGCGCGCCTTGTCGCGGTCGATCTGCACGTTGACCTGGGGGTTCTTGATCTGCAGGTCGCTGGTGACGTCGCGAAAACCCGGATGAACGCTCAGCCGCGCCTCGAGTTGCTGGGCGTAGCGGTACAGTTCACTGGTGTCGGGGCTCTGGAGGGTGTACTGGTACTGGCTCTTGGTGAGCTGGCCTCCGACGGAAATGATCGGCGGGTTCTGCGGAAACACTTCCACGCCCGGGATCGTCGACAGCGACCGGCGGAACACCTGCACGATCTCGTCGGCCGACTGCTCGCGCTGATCGATGGGCGTGAGGCGAATGAAGATGAAGCCCGTGTTGAGCGCCCCGAACCCGCCGCGCCCGCCCGCGCTGGACATGAACGACTCGACGTTGGGGTTGCGCAGGATCTCGGCGTTGACCGCCTGCTGGTGGGCGAACATGGACTGGTACGAAATACCCTCGCCGGCCTGGACGTAGCAGAAGATCTGCGAGCGGTCTTCGCTGGGCAGGAACCCCTTGGGCAGCGCCGCGAACAGCCAGAATGTGCCGGCCAGCACCGCCAGCGACACCAGCACCGTCGCAGCCT
Organism: Planctomycetaceae bacterium; assembly: GCA_039680605.1. Taxonomy (NCBI): domain Bacteria; kingdom Pseudomonadati; phylum Planctomycetota; class Planctomycetia; order Planctomycetales; family Planctomycetaceae; species Planctomycetaceae bacterium. Next base: position 3,231 of record JBDKTA010000006.1, read on the forward strand.
TGTGTCGCAGCACCGGGCGCAGCGTCCAGCCGTAGAACGCGGCCATCCGGTCGAAGACCCGCTCGATCCACGCATAGAGGCGGTTCCTGCGCCCGCTTTGGGGCGGGCGCAGGAAACGGCTGCACAACATCGGCGTCAGCGTCAGCGAAACCATGCCCGAGATCAGCACCGCCACCGCGATGACGACTCCGAACTCGCGGAACAACCGCCCGACGATGCCGCCCATGAACAGCACCGGAAGGAACACCGCCGCCAGCGAGAGGGTCATCGAGATGATGGTGAACCCGATTTCGCGCGAGCCCTCCAGCGCCGCCTGCAGGCGCGGTTTGCCCATCTCCATGTGCCGGACGATGTTCTCCAGCACCACGATGGCGTCGTCGACCACGAAACCCACCGACAGCGTGATGGCCATCAGCGAGAGGTTGTCCAGGCTGTAGTCCAGCAGATACATCGCCGCGAACGTGCCGATGATCGAGGCCGGCAGGGCGGTGCTGGCCACGAGCGTCGCGGCGATGCTCCGCAGGAACAGGAAGATCACCAGCACCACCAGCACCAGCACCAGCACGAGGGTGACCTGGACCTCGTCGGCAGAGACGCGGATGCTCTCGGAGCGGTCGTAGAGCATGTGCAGAGAAACCGCCCGGGGCAGTTGCTTCTCGAAGGTCGGCAGCAGGTTGCGGACCGCGTCGGCCACCGCGACGGTATTGGTGCCCGGTTGGCGCTGGACGGCCAGGATGACCGACCGCTGCTGCCCGCTGGAGGGGCTGCAATACCAGGCGGCGGTCTTGTCGTTCTCGACGCTGTCGAAAACGTCGGCGACGTCCTGCAGGCGAACCGGCGCACCGCCGCGATAGGCGACCACGAGGGGGCGGTACGCCTGGGCGTCGTTGAGCTGCCCGCTGGCCTCGATAGTAAAGGCCTTGTGCGGACCATACAGAACGCCGGTGGGCAAGGTCACGTTACCGCTCCGGACGGCCTGGACGACATCCTCGATCGCCAGGTCCATCGCCGCCAGCGCCGGCGGGTCAACCCGGACGCGAACGGCGTACTTCTGCGACCCGAACACCAGCACCTGCGCGACCCCGGGAAGGGTGGAAATCTGCTGGCCCATCAGGGTTTGACCGTACTCGTCCAGCGCGTACATCGGCAGGGTCGGACTGGTCAAGGCCAGGTAGAGAATCGGCTGGTCGGCGGGGTTGACCTTGCGATACGCCGGCGGGTTGGGCAGATCGGGGGGAAGCTGGGCCGCCGCCTGCGAAATCGCCGCCTGCACGTCCTGGGCCGCGGCGTCGATATCGCGGTCGAGGTCGAATTGCAGCGTGATCTGCGTGCTGCCCAGTTGGCTGGACGACGACATGGACGACAGCCCCGCGATGGTGCTGAACTGGCGCTCCAGCGGCGTGGCCACCGCCGCGGCCATCGTGCTCGGGCTGGCGCCGGGAAAGGTAGCACTGACCAGGATCGTCGGGATGTCCACGTTGGGCAGGTCGCTGACGGGCAGTTGGCGATAGCCCATCACGCCCACCATCAAAAGACCGCCCATCAGCAGCGTGGTCATCACCGGTCGGCGGATGCATAGCTCGGGAATCGTCATTGCGACGCTCCCGGGCCACTTGCCGCGGGCGCCGTCGCCGGTCGTGTGGCCGCTTCATCGGGCATTATCATGGGCCTGATCTGCACCGCAGCGCCCTCCTCCAGGCGCAGTTGCCCGTCAACGACAACGGTCTGGCCTCCGGAGAGGCCCCTGGCGATGACGCTTTGCTCCCCTTGGGTTCGGTCAACCTCGACGAGTTGCATGTGGGCCTTGAGATCGTTGTCGATGACGAAGACGAACGTGCCGCGCTGGGAGGTCTGGACCGCATGCGAGGGAATCAGCACCGCGCCGGTCTGGGTCGTCAGCGTCAGCGCCACTTCGACAAACTGCCCCGGCCAGAGGCGGTTGTCGTCGTTGGCGAAGGTCCCCTTGAGCAGGATGGTTCCGGTGGCGACATCCACGGCGTTGTTGATGAAGGTCAGCGCCCCCCGCGATGGCACGTGGTCGCGCCCGCCCACGTACGCCTCCAGCGGCAGAGGCCCGCGCAGACGCTGAAAGCGACGCACGTCGTCGAGATAGCGCTGCGCCAGCGTGAAGTTCACGTAAATCGGGTGGATCTGATTGAGCGTCAGCAATGCCGTCTCGTTGGCCCGCACGACATTGCCGGTCTTGGTCGTCAGCTCGCCAGCGACACCCTCGATGGGGGCGTGGATATAGCTGTAGGCCAGTTGAAGCTCCGCCGCTTCGACGGCGGCCTTGTCGACGGCCACCGTGGCGGCGGCGGTGCGCGCCAGCACTCTGGCGGTGTCGAGTTCGTTGGGGGAGGCGGCGCCGCCTTCGGCGGCATTTTCAACTCGCTGCAACTCTCGCCGGGCGAACTCGAGCCGACCGGTGTCTCTGGCCAACGCCGCCTTCGCCTGGGCCAGCGCCGCCTGCGCCGGGCGCGGGTCGATCACGAACAAAAGCTGCCCCTTGCCCACCAGCACCCCCTCGTCGACATCCACTTGCACGATCGGCCCGGCGATCTGCGAGCGGATCACCACCGACGAGTACGCCGTGACCGTGCCAATATTGCGAGCCTCCACAGGCGTGTCGGCCACGACGACCTTGGCGACGCTGACCGGCACCGCCGGCGGGGCCTGGGGCGGTGCCTGGCGGCCGGAGCAACTCGCCGCTAAGGTCAAAGCCACCACGGCGGCGACAAGGGCCCGGCCCTGCGGTCTGGAGCCTCGGCGGCAGCGTTCTTTGGCATCCATAGAAACCTCTTGGTATCTTAGGCGTTCCGGCGCCCGATGGAGTCGCCGCCGATGCTGCCGCGCGAATCGGAAAATAATAAAAAAACAAAATTCTTCTTCCCTCAGCAGCGTCTTCTTGAAAGCCTGTCTCATGGCACGACCCCATAGAGATGGGATGGAGAATGCAATGAGAATATCGATCTGCTTTGCTGTACTGGCCCTGGCCCCTTGTGCCTGGGGACAAGCCGCCGCGACCCGGCCTGCCGGCAATGCCGCCAGCGCCCCAGACCCCAAGGCGGCCCCGCGCCATACCGTCTTTGCCGCGCCGTTTACCAACGAAACCGCTCAGGAACAATATGACCCCGCCGCCGCAGGCCTGGCAGACCTGATCGGTGTGCTGCTGGCCCAGCAGGAGCATATCGTGGTCGTCGAGCGGCAGCGCCTCGATGTCCTGGCCAAGGAACAGGTCCTTATGTTGAGAGGCCTCAGCGGCAAGACTTATGCCGTTGCGGCCGGCAAGCTGTTGGCCGCTGATTGCGTGCTGGTCGGACGCGTGTTCCTGGTCGACACGAAGCTCACAGTCAGCGCGCAGTTGATCCATATCGCCACAGACCGCGTGCTGGCGGCCGACCAGATCGCCTGCCGCCCCTCGGACCTGCCCGAGGCGAGCCTTCAGATGGCCTTGCGCCTGGCCAAGCAGCTTTCGCTGCCGCTGCCGGCGATCGATTTGTCCCACGTCGACAAGTCTCCCATCGCGTCGCTGCATTTCTGCAAGGCCTTGGGCGACTTCTACTCCGGCAACCTCGACTCGGCGATCATGCAGCTCATGCGGACCATCGACCTGGACCCGGACTTCGTCGAGGCCTACTACTGGGCCGGCCTGAGCTACAGCCGCCTGCGCGAGGATGCCGCCGCAGTTATTGAGTGGCAGGAGTTCCTCAAGCGCTGGCCAGACGCCCCACAAGCCCCGGCCGTGCGCGAGCTGCTGGCGGCTGCCAACAAGCGCGCCGCCGCTTCCGGCGTCCCGCGCCTCGGGCCGACCACCCGTCCAGCCACCGGCGAGGGCAGGTAAATGAAGACCGGGTGGCCTGGATTTGCAGGCATGATGGTGATGCTGCTGGCGTCTGTGGCGGCGCGAGGGGCTCCGCTCAACGTGGCGGTCTTCAACTTTCAAATGAAGGAAGGCCCCCAGCAGTGGCAGTGGCTGGCGAAAGGACTGGCGGATCAGATCACCACCGACTTCACCCGCAGCCGCCAACTGACCGTTATCGCGCGCGATGAGATGCAACTGGTCGCCGCCAAGGTCAAGTGGGCTCCGGAACTGGCCGGGCGGGACCAACATGCGATGGATGTCATCCGCAAGGCCCTCAAGATCGACCGCCTCGTCACCGGCGTCTACAGTGAACGGGGCGGACAGATCGAGATCATCGTGCAGGTGCTGGATGTCGGCGGCCGGCGCGAGCTGATGCGCAAGACCTTCTCCGGCCCGGCGAAGGACGTGCTCAGACTCCAGAAGGACATTTCCGCGGCTCTGCTGGGCTGGTTTTCAGGCGTGCCGGCTTCGGAAATTTTGCCGCACCTGCCCGTCTGGTGCCGCAGCGTCGAAGCGGGCAAACTGCTCTACGAGGGCCTGCACCTTTTTGATCAAGGACAGTACCCCGAGGCTTGGCTGATGTTTCGACAGGCTTTCCATAACGATCCCTCGTATATGGAAGCGCGGTACTGGGTAGCGAGAATGTATTACTTCATGGAGCGCTACGAGCACGCCCAGCGCGCCTACGAGGGCTTCGTCTATGAAGCCGCCGGCCATCCGCGCCTGGGCGACGCCATCAAGGAATACCTCCACGCCTGCGAGAAGAGCGCCGCGGTAACGCCGCAGGCGATGCTGGACCGCCACGCCTGGTTCATCGAGCGGTTCGGCAAGGTGGCCGTCTACAACGAATTGCTCATCGATGGCGCCGTCCCGCTGTCGGCGTGGCTCAAGACCCGCTCAGCGATGATCCTCAGCAAGCGAGGTAATTTCGCCGCCGCCGTCGCGCTGGCCTCACAGGCCTGCGGCGAACTTCGCGGGGGAAATCGCTTTCGCTCCAGAGCCGACGCCATGTCTTTCCTGATTGGCACCGACAGTGCCTACCGTCACAATCTTCAGACGGGTAAGGTCCTGGTGCCCCAAGGGCTGGAGGAACATTATAACTACCGGGGGACAACCTGTACGATCCGCTTTGAGCCCGGCCAGACTGAAACGACCCTGTACTACAAGCCCAAGAGAGAATCTCGCCTCGAATGCGCCGATGGCTACTATTACGACGCGTATTTCTGGCACTTCCTGCTGGCGCCCGATGGCAAAGTCTTCACGAAGATCACGCTGCGGCCATTGCTGGAGGGTAGCGAAGGCCAGATGGGCGCATGCCTTCACAAGCATTATTTCGGCGACAGTGGCACCGTCCATACGAGGAAGCTCACATCGGCCATGCGGAGGGGCCTGGTCTTTGAGAATGTTCCCCGCAGCGGCATTTTTCACGTTCATTACTGGGTGCTTCCGGCGGATCGCCAGCGAGACCCGCACTGGACCTGCAGCGGCGTGCGGGTCGAGGCGGAATTTGAAGATGTCGGAGTACACGGAAGCATCGATATCCAGGCCGACACGGCTGAAGTTTTCCGCGTGCTGGTCGACGGGCTCGCCGGACGCAACGGGCCGGGGCTAATCGGGCTGGTGCCGCCGGGCCGGCATGAGCTGACCGTTCTGCCCAACGCAATGCATCAGCCGCTCAAGATACCAGTCGACGTGCAGGCCGGCAAGACCACCACAGTACACGTCTCGCTGGACTGGGCCCCGGGCTCACCGTGGGCACAATGGAAATCCGGTACCCTGATCGGTCGGGATTATCCGCCCGTGGTGGCCACACCTATCGTGACCGACGACGCGCCGTCCATACAGGCGGACGCCCACGCGATTCGTGTTGTCTGGTCGTATCTGGGTGACCTCTGGATGTCTCAGAGCAGCGACGGCAAGAACTTCTCGCGGCCGGCAATGCTGCCCTTGCCGGTCTCCACGGGCTGGATGGAAATGCGCCCACAGTGCCTTCGCGACGAGACCGGTAGATTTGTGTTGATCTTCCTGTCCGACCGCCAAGGCCAGCACCAGCAGCGCCCGTATGCCTGCTGGTCTCGCGACGGCGTTCACTGGTCCCGGCCGTCCATGGTTGTCGATCGGACGGTCCAGGTCTTCCACCTGATGCAGGACCACCGCGGAATGTTCATCTGGACCGACTGCGGACCCGACGAGATCACCATCATGGAGTCGCGCGACAGCTATCAATGGAACGTGCTCTGCCGTTTGCCCATCAAAGGCGAGCCGCAGGCGGTCAGCCTGGTCGAGCACGGCCCAAGTTATGAGTTGTACGTTTCGCAGCTCTATAACCCTTCCGAAGCCAAGAACTGGGAGACGGGCCAGACGGAGATTATCTGCTATCGCAGCAAAAACCTCCGCGAGTGGACGGGGCCGGTGGAGTTGGCCAAACACTCCAAAACTGGCATGGCTTCGCTGACGGCCGTCACAACGGCTCAAGGGCCGTTGGTCCTGTTCAGCCGCACCACTACGACGAAGGAACGCTCGTTCATCCAGCTTTTCCGTCACGGTGACACTGGTTGGGCTGCGTCGGCACCCCAGCACGGAATGGCGGGATGGGCTTCTGGAATGGGGTATCACCCGCGTTGGGGCCACCTCATCGCCTGGAAGTCCGAAAACGGGATTCAGTTCCCCGCCGAGCACTCGGGGGTGTATTTGATGATGGGAAAGAGCGTCGAGCCCTTGTTTGGCAAAAAGGAGAGTGGTAGATGAACCGTCTGATTTGTGCCGTTGCGGTGTCAATTTTCATCACCGGGATAATCCACGCTCAGCAACCTTTGCGATGGGGCAGTGAAAAAGAACTGGTCGGGATGCTCTGCCAAGGTCCCCCTGCGCAGCGGCATATGGCGTACGAAGCGTTACTGTTTACGCTTCCGTCTGCCCGGAGCGCCATCACACAAGCTCTTGAGAACAAGCAGTTGCCGCCTCAGGCAAGGCGTCGACTGACCTTTCTGGCAGATTTCGGCGAACTGCCGGCTACGGGCAGTGTGTACCGAAACGGCAAAAATCCTTCGCCCGAAGGCGAATTGCAGAATGGTGATATTATCACGAAGTTTGACGAAGACGGCACCCTGTCCGGCTGGCGCAAAGGCAAGGATATTGGGGTCCTGGCCAAGGTGGAGATTCCACAGGTGCTGCACCTGCTGAAGCCTTGGCCTGACCATCATTACTTCTACACCCGGTACGGTCATCAGGGATCATGGTCTGGCGATGTAGCCGCAGTTCTGGCCGGGGGGGCGAAGCCAGGCGCCCCGCGCATTGCTGTCTACCAGAAGGCATGGAAAGAAGGCTGCCGTGATCCCCTCGTGGCGGCGGCGTGGCTGGAAGAACTTTGGAACTGCTGGATGATGGACGAGGCAGCCAAGGTCATCGCCGCCCTGCCCGCCCAATTCCATGATAAATATCCGGGGGGATACGGAACGTTTCAGTTGCAGAAACAGATCCTGCTATGCCGAATGGACAGCCAGCCGAGGCAGCAGGTGCAGACGGCCCTGTCAGAACAGCTTAAAGCGGCATCGGAGGCCGACGCTTGGCTTGGCCGGGCGATACTGCTGCAGCTTCAATCCAACATGCTGCTTGGGGGACCGCCTCAGCAGATCCGTGAGTTCTGGCAGACAAATATCGGCGATCTGCTTGCGCTGCCTCGCCAGACTGAGGATGCCCTGGGTGCCGCGGTCCTCTGTCTGGCCGCGGGAGAAGGGCCTTTTACTGCCGCCAAGCCTTTTGCACCGTTAGGAGATATGTTTGCGGGACGGATTAATATACCGGTTGATTACGACCGTCTGGAACCCGGTAGCGCCCCGCCGATGTATCCAATGATGGCAGTGGCCGATCCCCTCATCCATCGCTGCAACGCTATTGAAAAGCCCATCGATGGTTTCTTCCTTGAGTTTTTCGGCGTCCCCCGGCGCGTTGAATGGGAGTTCCGGCCCGAGATGTTTCCGGCTCCGGGGGAGCCCGACGCCAGCGCGCTGTGCATCAGGGCCAGCCAAGGCAGGAACGCAATCCTGCTGAGACTGCTCAGGTCCGGCGCGATGGAGATCTTAACCACCGCCAGCGGCGGCCGGTACAACGCCACCATTCCACTGATTCGTAATCGCAAGGAATGGCTGAAAGTCAGCATCGACCTGATGCCCCGGCGCCTGCAGGTGAATCTTAACGGGCAACGGGTATGGACTTGTCCGGCCGCAGATTGGCCCCAACAAGGGCAATTCCAACTTGTGCTTCAGGGCTCCTACTGTTCGGGCTCAGCGCGGAACCTTCGCTTCTACCGCTATATAGACCGGCCGGTCGACAATTCAGCTCTTGAGCGGCTGGCGCTGGCGCACGAGGAGGCCATTCGCAGAGGTGAGGTGGAGCAAGCCGAGGCGGCGCTGGCCAAACTGGACGCGATGATGCGCCCGTTCCCGGCCTTTGATCCAGTCCGTCAAGGATACGCTTCGGACATGGAGCTTTTCCGCAAGATCATGGGGGATGGGCTGAGCATCACTGGCGAGCGCACCCTGGAGTCAACGCACCGCCTGCTTACAGGCAAGTGGAAAGCTGATGGGATCTGGATCGTTCCACAGCCCGACCCTCGGGACAAGCAACATTTCGCTTTGTTCAAAACGCCGGGGCCCGACGACATTGAAATAACAGGCGTTATTGACGCCCAAGACGCAGGCGCAGGGTCTTATCTATATCTCAGCCCCCAAAGCACATTCGCCGACAACAACCAGGCTCTGGCTTTTCATCCCGACGCGGGCAGTGTCATACTTCTGCCGGGCAAGAATCGTCGCCTCGCGAAAGTGGATTTCTCAACCCCGCTGCCTTTCTGTATCCGGATCAAGGCAGACCAACTGGCGGCCTTCATCCGCTTTGGCAGCAAGCCTGACCTGATCCTCCGGCGGCAGGTTCGCAGCGGCAGACATGTCCAAATCTATACCGCTAGTCCCGCAGGTAAACCCATCCGCATCGGCAATCTCAAGATCCGGGCGTTGCCCAAGGACACGCCGATCGATGCCCCGGTGAAAATGCCCACAGCAGAGCCCGACACTCCTTCGAGCCAGCCCCAACGGAAGGTATGGTAGACGATGCTCCGGCGCGTGACTGAACGATCTGTGCCCAGCGTCCTTGGCTGCATGATGCTGCTGTGGGCAGTATCGGCCGCCCAAGGGGCCCCGCAGAATGTGGCAGTGTTTAATTTCCAGATGAAACAGGGGCCCCAGCAGTGGCAGTGGCTGGAAAAGGGCCTGGCCGACCAGATCGCCACCGACTTTTGCCAGAGCCGCCGGATCAACGTCATCGCCCGCGACGAAATGCAGTTGGTGGCCAGCCGCCTCAAGTGGGCGCCGGAGATGGCCACGCGGGACAGGCAGGCAATGTCCGCCATCAACGCCCGGCTGAAGCTGGAGTGGCTGGTGACAGGAACCTACAGCATCGAAGGCCAGAAGATCGAGATCGTCGCGCAGGTCATTAATGTGGCCGACCGCCGGGAGATGGCCCGCAAGACCGTTTCGGGGCCGGCCAAGGAAGTGCTGGGCCTGCAGAAGAGCCTTTCGGCCGAGTTGTTGAGTTTCTTCTCCGGCGCGCCGGCGGAACAGATTCTGCCGCACCTGCCCCTCTGGTGCCGCAACCTCCAAGCCAGCGCCACCCTCTACGAGGGCGTGCATCTGTACGACCTGGGGCAATACGCCGAGGCGTGGCTGAAGTTCCGCCAGGCGCTTCGCAACGACGGTTCGTACATCGAGGCGCGGTACTGGATCGCCCGGATGTACTACTTCATGGACCGCTACGATCACGCTCGCCGGGCGTACGACGAGTTCTTTTACCACGGCCGCGGCCACCCGCGCGCCGGAGACGCGATGCGCGAGTATCTGCACACGTACGAGAAGCTCGGCACGCCCCCGCGCGAGATGATCGCCCTGTACGAAGACTTCCAGAAGCGATTCCCCAAGGTGCTGATCTTTAACGAACTCGATTCCGACGGCCCCATCGAGGCCGACATCTGGCTGCGGGTGCGCATCGCCCAGGCCCGGTCGCTGACGGGAGACAGCGCGGCGGCCGCCCGTGGCGCGGCCGGCGCTATCCAGCAGCTCCGCCGGCTGCAGAACTGGGACGAGTACGACCACGGCGCCGACCGGACGGCGTACCGGCTGGCGCTGTCGGAGGCGAACCTGCACTACGGTCAGACAGGGCGGAACGTGCTTTCCCCGCCGTTGATGCTGCTGGCGCCGCTCGTGCCGCCGCGGCGCCTGGAACAGCCCCAGTACCCGCGGAGACACATCGTCCAGTTCGACCCGGGCAAGGACGAGATGATCTGCCAGTGGCCGCGGAACATGAGCCTGGCCCCGATCAGGCGCGGCGAACAGGGTTCCTATCGATTTTTTAATGTGGGCAACCAATTGTGGGTCACGATGCTCCCCCAGAACGGCCAGCTTATCCGCAGCCTGACGGTGTACCCCATCGTGGACGAGCGCTATAGCCGTAAGCAGGCCCGCGTACACCTGGGCGTACACAGCGAGTATCCCTTCGATGCCGGTCAATCGTCGTACGTGCCACTGCAAGAGGCCATCGGCGCCGGCGTCACGGTCGACAATCTCCCCCGTCGCGGGATTCTGCACTTCAGCCTGGGAGTCTACCCGGAGAATATCCCCGGCCAATCCACGGCCGAGTTCCTCTTTCTGCAGAAGTACCGGCTCAAGGCGCGAATCGAGAACATCGGCCCCCACGGGACGTTGGACGTGCAGTGCAGCACAACCGACCGATTCACAGTATATGTAGACGGCGAGGTCGGTCGGCGGGGCCCGGGGCGGGTCGACCTGCTCGCTTGCGGCCGGCACACGCTGACGTTTCGCCAAGATGGCGTGCTGGCGCCCCAGCAGATTCAAGCCGTCGTCACGCAAGGACAGGTGACGCCGGTAGCCGTGGCGCTGGACTGGGACAGGTCCGGGCCGTGGAAGAACTGGTCGCGCGGCGTGCGCGTCGGCGGCGACTATCCTGCCGAAGTGGGCTCGCCGATCCGTGCCCAGGACGCACCGGCGATCCAGGCCGATGCCTCGGCGCTACGCATCGTTTGGCACTGCCAGGGCGATCTGTGGATGTCCACCAGCGGCGACGGCGAACGCTTTTCGCCTCCGGCCCGGCTGCCCTTGCCCATCTCGACGGCCTGGACCGAGAGCGATCCACGTTGCTTCCGCGACGACAGCGGGCGGCTGATGTTGACGTTCCTGTCGGATCGCGAAGGGCAGCATCGCCCCAGGCCGTACGCCTGCTGGTCACGTGACGGGCTTCACTGGTCGCGCCCGGCGATGATGGTGGACCAGACCATCGGCACATACGATGTATGCGCTGGCCATCGTGGCGGCATGGCGATGGCCTGGTTCGCGGCGCGCGGCCAGCAGCGCGGAGACGCAGGTCTGTGGAAGATCTGCATCGCCACGTCGCCAGAGGGGCTGGCCTGGCAGGAGAAGGCCCAACTGCCGCTGCCGGCGATGGAGTCATTCTGGGTAAGCGACCTGCGCCTGATGCAGCGCCGCGGCGGCGGCTTTGAGCTGCTGGCGGCAATAATGTTCGGTCCGCTCACCAAGGTCTTGCGATGGGAGCTGGACGATCAATTCCATAGTCTTCGGCCCGTTCCCGACGTGCTGGCGTCATATCCCCAGCGCCTGGCGACGGCGCTGTCGCTGTCGGCGGATGAGGACGGGCTTGCGTTGGTGGCGGCGGCGCGCGGATCCGGTTGCCAATCCCGCATTCAATTGATGCGATGCGACGCCGAAGGCGTCTATCGGATATCCCGCCCGCTCAAGAATGCCTGCTCGGGCCAGACCGCCTTATCATATCATCCCAGATGGGGATACATGCTGGCTTGGCAGGACACGGGGGACGATGACTTTTCACGCCGCGCGCAGGGCCCCTACTTCACCCGCAGCTCGAGCCTGGGCGATCTGATGGGGGCAGCGCCCCTCCGCTGCGACAGCCAATGGACGCACCCCCCGCGCGACGGGCTGTCCCACCAGATATGCTCGCCGCTGGAATACATCGATTTTACCGACTTGCTCCCCGAACCTCTGCAGCCTGCACGAACGAAAGCCAATCCATGAAGACCACGCCCGCATTTGCAGTACTGGCAATTCTTATTGCGGCGGTTTCCCCGGCAGCGGCCGGGCCGACCGCAGAGGAACTCGTGCAGCAACTGCGCGCTCCCTCCTGGCGGGTGCGCCAAGCCGCACACGATCAGATTGCCGATTTAGGCGCAGCGGCAGAAGCATCGCTGAAAGCCTTTCTGGCGCAGAGCGCCTTACCTGTCGAGGCCCGCCAGCGGGCGACATGGCTTCTGGAGAGCCTGAAGGTTCCCCGCCGCGGGGCCGTCTGGAGGGTGCTGCTGGCGCCGGATCAAGTCGTTACCACCGGCAAGGCCGCGCCGGACCCGCTGGGGCTGACGTGCGGAGACATCGCCATCGCTGTCGATGACAAGCCCATCACGTCCGCCGGCACGCTGGAACGTCTGATCTGCGACGGTGCTGCTGAGGCGACGCTTACCGTGTGGTCCCCCACGAAAGGAAAGCGACAGCTCCAGGGCGACTTCCGCCCGTACCTGCTAGGTTTCACGACGTGGCCCGACACGCTGGGCATGTTCGAACTTTACGCGAAAGAAGAGAAATGGCACGCGGCTGCGCTGCAGAGCCTGCAGGCGGTCGCAAAGAACGACCGGTCCAGTTTCCAGCAACTGCTCACCGACGGCTGCCGCGATCCGGTCGTCCTCTACCACTACCTGCTGACCAACCAGAATGCCGTGATCGAGGACATGGTCAAGGAGACGCTGTCACGGGTCAGCCGACCGGTGGGCGACTACCCGGGGGGACGGGTGCAATACGGGCTGCTTCCGGCCGAGGCGATCCTGTGGCGCATGAGGTTACGTATCTCCTCGGCCCAAGCCCCACAGGTGACCTCAGCAGGAGTGAATCCTCTGGCCAGGCGCGCGCCGGGCACAGACCCTCGCGCGGCGGCTGTCATCGAAGCGCGGGCGTCGCTGTTCAAAGCCATTGCAGTAGCCCAGAACGCCAATGCCTGGCGGGCGATCGGCGTGCTGCGGGCACTGCAAGTCGACCTGGAGACGAACGTCAACGTCGCCCTGCAACTCTGGTCGCAATATGCGCCGGAGATCCTGAGCTATCCCGAAGTCGCGGACCTGATGATGTACGATCTTGCGATGAAAGCCTATCTGAAGCTGGGGCCTGAAGCGGCCGCCCGCTTCGTGAACGCCCTGCCGGCAGGGCCCATCGGCGACCATCTCAAAAAGGTCTTCGCCACTACCGCCGCCCCCCCTGCCGCAAACCGACTCCAGCCGATGCTGATTGAAGACATCCTCTCCTCATATCCCGTAGCGTCGGCCGATTACGGTCAGGTCTGCAGCGAAGAGGTCCCGCTGCACTTGCAAACCCCCTGCCGCTATGAGGCGACTTTCGGGCCCGGGCCGCGGTGGCCCGCCGCTTGGGCAAACGCGTTCTTCGGCATTTTTGTCGCGACCGGAGAGGAACACGTCGAGCTTCGCCTGCGATGCAACGGCGCGGTGGACGTGTTCCAGAGCGACGGGGGCAAATCAAATCCCAAGGCCATGGCCGTCCTGCTGGTGGACGTCACACAGCCGCATACGCTGACGATCGATCTGTTGGACGATTCTGTGCGGGCAATGATCGACGGGCTGGAGATCTGGTCGGGCCCGCGATCGAATCAGGCGGTCAATGCAGGAGCTGCCGCGCTGGGCGTGGAAACCTTACCCGCCAGCCATTCGGTCAAAGCCGGAACCGTTGCCATGGGCATCAGCCGGCAGATCACCCAGATGCGCACGTACCACTTTGCCGCCGGCGGCTTCGACAACCGGCAGATCGAGTCGCTTCACCAGGCCAGACGGCGGGCCCTGCTGGCAGGCGACATCGCCGGACTGACCACCGCCCAGCGCGAACTGGCTCAGCGCCTCAAAGCCGTTCCCTCTGCCGCCGCCCTGGTGGAACGAATGGAAGCGCAACTGCCGCTGTATCGCCAGGCGATGTCGCGCAAGGGGCTGGATCTGTATTCGGAAGAAGTCCTGTCATTTGCGCGACGGTACGGCTCCGTCAGCGGCACCTGGCAGGTCAAGAACGGTTGGCTCCAAGTGCAAGGCCCTGGCGAGCAGAAACCGGGGCGAGCGCCCCGCGCTGCCGTTGTCATACCCCTGCCCATGCCCGCCGAGGTCGAAATCGTCGGCGTGCTCGACGCCCCAAACCCCGGAGGTCCCGCCTTTGTCGTGCGGTGGAACTGCGCCTGGGGTCAGGAAGGACCGAGCCTGCACATGAACTTCCCCGGCCGCAAACGCACTTTTGGCGGAATGGGCTTTGGCGGCATATCGAACTCGCAGATCGATTTCAAGACGCCGGTGCCTTTCTGCTTCCGTCACCACCAGCAGCATGGCCGTTTTTTCGCCCGAGACCGTCTGAACATCGCCGGGGGCGTGGACGCGGGATTGATCCCCAACGGCGAATGGATGTCGATCGAGGCTTATGACCTGAGACAGGCGGGCCTGCGGGTGGCGAAACTGAACATCCGAAAGCGGGACGGCGGGGAGTGCGACACGCCCTGCGTGCTTCCAGCGGTGGACGGCCAAAGCCCCGCCGACGACGGCACGCGCGGCGGAGGCAGTCCCAAGCGGCCGGACTTCTGAGACCACGACACCAGAAGATGGCGCGTGTATGTCTTCGCTGGCGGGTTGCGCTCTTTTGACGGATTTCGCGTGAACGAAATGTCCGATAAAAAGACGATCTGCGTTGTCGCGCTGCTGGTGCCCGGGCGATTTTGGATTTCGCCTTGCCGGCGGGGCGGCTAGAATGACTCGGAATGTTTTCGGGACTGCAGTCAGCGAAAGGACGCTCATGAATCTGCCGGAATACATCACGCACCAGGAAGTCCAGAGAGTCTGCAGGCAGTTGAAGATTCGCGACTGGACGGCCATCGCCGACGGAAAGGTCGCTCTCGACGAAGCGCGGACCATCCTGGGCGAACTGCGCGTCGAAGAGCGGATCGACCCTGAGGACTTCCGCCGCGGGCTGGAAGTCGAGCTTGAACACGGAACGCGATTCCCCGACGCCAACGTCACCAACAACCACCCCATCCTGACGGGCAAGATCGTGCTGGCCCACCTCAAGGAAACGCTCGACTATTACAGCCGCCTCGAGATCGCCGAACTCGAAGGCGACCTGATGAACTCGATCACGGCCGCCGGCGCCGCCAAGCTGCAGAACTACTACATGCGTCTTGCCCAGGCGCGTATCGAGCTGGCCCAGCGCGAAGCCCAGAAGCTTTCGAACGGTTGACCCCTGTGGAGTGACCCCTGCGGAGTGCGGCGGCAGCAGCCGCTTTGGATGTTTTTGGCAACTCGATTCCCTTGCGCCTGCGAAAAACAACCAAAGCGGCAGCTACCAAAGGGCGATACTATTCCTTGATCCCATGCGCCCAACCCAAACACTGCGGAAGCTGGCCGATCTGCGGAGCCTGCTGGCGGGCAAGTCCTCGCTGCTGATCGTCCTGCAGGACAACCCGGACCCTGACGCCCTGGCCGCGGCGATGGCGCTGCGCAAGCTCGCGCACCATCTGGGCGGCGTGCAATGCACGCTGGCCAGCGGCGGCAGCGTCGGACGCGCCGAGAACCGCGCCCTGGTGCGCTACCTCGACGCCAACGTCCGCCCCATCGAGCAGATCGAGACCTCCCGCTTCGACGTCATCGCCACCGTCGACACGCAACCGGGCCTGGGCAACAACTCCCTGCCGGCGGGCATCGTGCCCCAGATCGTCATCGACCACCATCCCATCCACGACGAGACGCGCCGGGCACAGTTCTTCGACATTCGAAGCCGCTACGGCGCCTCCTCGACCATCCTGTGGGAATATATCCAGGCGGCCAACCTCACGCCCGAGCCGCCGCTGGCGACGGCGCTGCTGTACGGTATCCAGAGCGATACGCAGGATTTCGGGCGCGAGGCGACGGCGGCCGACAAGCTGGCTTACGGCGACCTGTACCCCCTGGCCAACAAGCGCATCCTGGGCACCATCCAACGCGGCGAGGAACCGACGGAATACTATCGCGTGCTCGTGACCGCCCTGGCGGCGGCCAATCTGGCGGGCAACTGCATCTACAGCAATCTCGGGTCGGTAGACAATGTCGACATGATCGCCGAAGTGGCCGATCTGCTCCTTCGCCACGAGCGGGCGGACTGGTCACTGTGCTGGGGACATCACGATAATCGCATGCTGCTGAGTCTGCGCACGATTGCCCCCGACGGCCGTGCCGACGTCGTCATCCGCCACATCGTCCACCGCAAGGGCACCGGCGGCGGGCATCACAGCATGGCCGGGGGGCAGATTTCCGTTGCGCCGCCGCAGACCTCGCAGGAGAAACTCGACCGCCTGATCGTGCGGCGTTTTCTGCATGCCACCGGCAACGAGAAGGCGCCCATCCAGAAACTGCTGCCGCAGACCGTCAGCCCGCTACGGGACGGGGCAGGCCCAGCAGGTCCATGACGGCCTGAAGGTCCGACCAGACTTTTCGACGCGTGTCTTCGCTGTAGTTCCGCAGGACATAGGCGGGGTGGAAGGTCGGCATGACGGGCGTACCGGCCAGGGCGGGGATGGCGTCGCCGAGCGTCTGCCACTGCCCGCGCAGGCGGGTGATGCCCACGGTCGTCTGCAGCAGGTTCTGCGTGGCGGGGTTGCCCAGGGTGACGATCACGCGCGGGCGGATGATCTGCAACTGCGCGGCCAAGTGCCCCCAGCAGGCCTGTATTTCCTGCGGGGTCGGCGTGCGGTTCTCGGGCGGGCGGCACTTGACCATGTTGCAGATGTACACGTCCTGGCGCGTCAGACCCATCGCCGCGATCATCTTCGTCAACAAGTCACCGGCACGTCCGACGAAGG
Source organism: Planctomycetaceae bacterium (assembly GCA_039680605.1). Taxonomy (NCBI): domain Bacteria; kingdom Pseudomonadati; phylum Planctomycetota; class Planctomycetia; order Planctomycetales; family Planctomycetaceae; species Planctomycetaceae bacterium. The sequence goes on from JBDKTA010000006.1 coordinate 20,053, forward strand.
GGTGGCCGGTGCGGTCTTCGTCGGCCCCGGGGGCCTCGCCGACGAATACGAGTTGGGCGTCGGGGTTGCCTTCGCCGGGCACGGGGTTGGCGCGGTCCGCGGCCAATGAGCACTTGCGGCAGGCGGCGATCTGCTGGGAGAGGGCCTCGAGGGCAGCAGACTTTTCGTCTCGCGACATGGCCGGTCCGGTCGGCGCCGCCTGGGGGCGGGGCGTCTGGGCCACTTGCCGCGCCGCGGGGGCGGGCAGCGGGTTGGCCTTGGCGGGCAGGAACGCCCCGCCCAGAAAGTTCTCGATCGCCAGCAGTTGGGCGGCGGCTTTTTTCAACATTTCTTCAGAGTCGCTCATCGGCGGCATTGTAGGGGCAAAGACCGCAAATCCGAAGCAGGAAAACACGCGACGAGAAACAAGACCCTGGGCGAGACGCGGTCGATCGCACGGCGGTACCGGCCGGGCGTATACTGGCGATGCATCCTTATAAGGATGCGGCCGGAGAGCGGCTGCAGGGCAGATGGAAGTGCGGACCACGCTGGGACAATCCTCCGCGACCGCCCGGCGCAGCAGTCCTGATTTTCCGTCTGTCCGGGATGGGTGCTTTGGGCCGATAGATAATCGATAAGGTCTTGATGGCGGCGCTATCGTATTGGTTTACCTTGCATCCCAGCGATGTAATCGTAAACTGATACATTGAGCGGGGGGCGAAAAGCGCGCGGTTTGAGATACAACAGCGATTGCGGCTGCCGGAGCGGCAAGCTAAGATACAGACACTAGGTCCTTCGTAACCAGGAAACGCTCATGGCAAAAGTAAACAGCGTCTGGGGCATCGACATCGGCCAGTGTGCCCTCAAGGCCCTCAAGCTGACCAACCGCGAGGGCGAACTGACGATCGACGCGGTCGACATCATCGAGCATGAGACCGTTCTGTCGCACTCGGAAGGGCGCGAGCACGAGCTCATTCGCGCGGCGTTGGAGACCTTCGCCGCCCGCAACAAGCTCGTCGGCTGCAGCGTGGCCATCACCGTGCCCGGTCAGAGCAGCTTCACGCGGTTCGTCAAGCTGCCGCCGGTGGAAACCAAGCGCATCCCGGACATCGTGAAGTTCGAGGCCGAGCAGCAGATCCCCTTCCCGATGGACGAAGTGCTGTGGCGCTGGCAGCCGTTCCAGGACCCCGACTCGCCCGACGTCGAGGTGGGCATCTTCGCCATGAAGCGCGTCGACATCGAGCAGATCCTGGCGTACTTCAACGAGACGGCAATTCCCGTCGATATCGTGCAGACCGTTCCGCTGGCGCTGTTCAACTTCATGACCTACGACAAGCAGGTCACCAGCGAGGGCGCCACGCTGTTGATGGACGTGGGAACGGCCAAGACCGACCTGGTCATCGCCGACGGCCCGCGTCTCTGGACGCGCACGATCCAGATCGGCGGCAGCAACTTCACCGAAGCGCTGGTCAAGGCCTTCAAGCTTTCCTTCGACAAGGCCCAGAAGCTCAAGCGCAGCGCCGCCACGAGCAAGTACGCGCGGCAGATCTTCCAGTCGATGCGCCCGGTGTTTTCGGACCTGGTGCAGGAAGTGCAGCGCAGCATCGGATACTACACCTCGCTGCACCGCGAGACGCGGTTCAAGCGGTTGGTGGGCCTGGGCAACGGGTTCCGCCTTCCGGGCCTGCAGCGGTTCCTCGAGCAGAACCTCAACGTTCCGGTGGTTCGGGTGGACGGGTTCAACGCCGCCACGCCCGGGCGGGGCGTCAGCGTTCCGATGCTCACCGAAAACGTCCTGTCCTTCGCCCCCGCCTACGGCGCGGCGCTGCAGGGCGTGGCGGCGGCGCCGATCCGCACCAACCTGCTTCCCCAGGAGATCGCCCGCAAACGCCTGTGGAACAAGAAGCGCCCGTGGTTCGCCGCCGCGGCGGCGCTGATCATCGCCGCGCTGGTATTTCCGCTGTATCGCAGCTACGCCGATCTTTCGGCCCTGGGTCCCAACGAGCATTTTGAACGCGCCAAGTCGATCACCCAGAGGCTCGACAGGCTCCGGGGGGAAGACGCCAAAGTCACCAAAGAGCTCGAGTCGGCCAGCAGCAATATCGACAAGTATTTTGACCTGTTCGCCCACCGCCAGTTCTGGCCGCGCGCGGAGGAACTGATCTCCCGCGCCATCGCCGCCGACAAGGCCGCCAGCGACCAGTTGAAGCTGAAGGATTTCGCCGCCCACGCCATGATCGTCGACCGCGAGAAGATCGCCCTGAACGAGATGCCCGAGCCGGCCGGCGTAGACAAAAGCCTCAAGGAAGCCCTCAATGCCACCGACGTGCGGGCGCGTCTGGAAGCCGTCAAGGCGATTCAACCGGGCAACGCGCGTGTGGCGCGGGCGCACGCGTCGCTGAAAAAGATGGTGGAGTTCCTCGACATCCCCCGCGCCAAGCGGCGGGTGATGGTGGTTTCGGAAATCTCGCCCTTGTACGTGGCCAACACCGCCTCGGCAAGCGGGGCCGTTCCGCCGCCTCCGCCGGCGCCCAAGAGCGGCGGACCCGCCGGCGCAGCCGCCCCCCCGGTCGACATCCCCCGCGGATTCGCCATCAAGATCGTGGCCTCGACGCCGCTGGACCGCAACGGGTCGATCGAGATGCTCAGCGCGTTTCGCCGGGCCATCACTGACTTGTTGACCGAAAAAGGCTATTCCAGCATCGCCTTCGACAGCCTGACGTGGGAGTTCCTCGCTTCGCGCGGCGACGCCAAGGTAACCGACCCGCTGACGGGCGAACCCTCCAACCTCGATACCGACTTCACCCTGACGCTGGTGCTGGCGGTGGCCGGCGACGGACTCAAGGACGTCCGCCCCGCCGCCGATAGCGCCACGCCTCAGAAAAAATAGGGAAAGGTGACGCATGCGATTTCTGCGCGAAAATCTCTTCCTGGCCTGCACGGTCGCAGCGGTGGTGTTGGCCGCCATAGCGCTGCCGCTGGTCAACAGCAGCCTCAATGACACGATCGAAACGCGAAAGCAAGAACGCCAGCGCCTCGCCCGCCAGATCGACCAGGCCAGCGGCAAGCCCGTCAACGACGCCATCATCGCCGCCAAGCGGCAACGCCTGCTGGAGCGGGCCGAAAGTCAGCAGAAAGCCGCCTCCCTGTGTACCCTCTGGAACGGGCGGAACTATCAGCCCTTCCTGCTCGACTTCAACAGCGCCAAGGGACTGCGCCGCATTCCGGTGGTGCCCATCGACGCCAGCACCGACAAATATGACGCCATGTGGTTCAAGTTCGCCGAGCTGTACCGCAGCAAGTTGCACGAGCTGCGCAAGGGCATGAACCCCGTGCGCCCCCTGGACGCGGCGGAACTGGATAAGCAAGCAGCCATCATCACCGCCCAGCGGGCCATAAGCGACAAGTTCGCCCCCCCCCCTGCCGCACAACCGGCAGTCCAGCCCGGCGCTAATGCGCCCGAGGCGCCGCAGGCGCGGGAAGACTCGCCCCAGGAACAGGCCCGAAAGACCCTCCTCAAGAAGCGCGCCATGGATGAGGGCAACATGATCTACTTCGACGAGGGCGCCATGGATGTCGTGAACCTGCCCGACACCACCCGCCCCAAGAACGACCAGATCTATCAGGCCATGCTCAACTACTGGGTCACCTCCGATATCCTGGCGGCGATCAAGGCCACCAACGAGCAGGCCGCCGCCGCGGCCCGCGCTCGGGGCATCGAAAAGCCCGGCGTCGTCGACGCCGGCGTCAAGGAGATCGTCAAGATCGACATCTCCGAAGATTACACCAGCCACGGATCGGAAAACTTCACGCTGCGACGGACCTGCAGGGACTACACCATCCTGCCCTATAAGTTCCAGGTGATCATGCCGCTGTCGTGGCTCAACACCCTCCAGAGCAAGCTGATGGACCGCAACTACCACACGGTCCTGCGCATCCAGGCCAAGGCGCTGGCGACCGCGGATGGAAAAAGTCCGGACAAGTATTACGGAACCGACCCGGTCATGGACATCGTCGTCGAGGGGCAACTGCTCCTGCTGGCGGACTGGGAACGCGGCAACGCCGCCGATTCCACGCTCAAGAAGTCCGATATCGTCCAGTGGCCCGCCTTCACCGCCAGCCTCGTCCGCCAAGGTCTCTCGGCGACGCCCTCCGCCGCCAGAAGGGTCTGGAACCTGCTCAGCGAAGGCATGAGGAAGAACCTCACCACCCGGCCTACTGTCACGCAGGACCCCGGCGTGCAGGAGTCGCTGGTGGCCGAGCTCAAGCAGATCCTTGTCCGCAAGGACTTCTACGCCCTCGACGAGTTCAAGGGCGTCACCCTGACCCCGCAGCAGCAGTTGCTGGCGGACAAACTCGACGAGGGACGCCTGGGCGACATGGAACTGCATTACTTCAACCGCTCCCTGTTCAACGACGCCTTGGGGGAGACGGTCTCGCCGCCGCAATACCTGCCGGCCCTGGTGCCCGTCGACGTGCTGGCAAAGATGCCCCAGGAAGCCCTGAGGCAGCAGGATCAGGACCGTCTGTCCAACAAGACCCCATGAGGATTTCGCATGGCTACCCTCGATAATGCAAACACCCTCGAAGCTCATGTTGAGAAGATCGTGCTGGCGGTCTGCGCCCTGATCGCGATCTTTGCTTTTTCCTACTGGGTGATCTCCAGCCCCAGGAGCATCGAGAATCTGCCTCCCAGCAAGGTCGACCAGTCGCTGGCGGACAAGGCCGCCGCCGCCGAAAGGCACGTCAAGGACGCCAACATCAAGCTGCCCGCCCTGCCCAGGTACGACATCCTGCTGAGCAGTCTGCAGCAGGCTCCGGCCGCCGAGGCGATGGTCGACCTGGCCATTGGCAACCCGCCCCTGGAGGTCAACGCGAACATCGGTACCCCCCCGATCTATCCCGACCTGGCCGAGTTGATCAGCAAGATCCCGCCGATCCTCAAGACCGAGGCGGCCGGCGACTTCCGAATCCCCAAGAAAGACAAGACGCCCGTTGAGATCGTCGGCGCTGACCTGCAGGTGGCCTTCCCCATCGTCAAGTTGCAGCAGGACTGGGAAAACAGCCGCCTCAAGTACTCAGACCGCACGATCAAGAAGCCCGTGATCCTCAGCGTCGAGATGGAATACCAGGAGGCCGAGCCCGGAAAACCCTGGAGCAAGCCCCAGACGTTCAAGAGCGACGGTCCAGCCATCGCCGGACCCGACGGCAAGGCCCTGGTGATTCCCGCCCTGCCCAAGTACGACGGCACCAACGACGCCGAAGTCGCCAAGGCCGTCGATGCCATCGCAAGCACCGACGTGCAGAACGCGATCATGCATCCGCCGTATTACGAGGTGCTCGGTCCCGGCGGGCAGGGCTGGCAGCCCCACCGGATCAAGCTGCCTCCCGCGGCGCAGGAGAGTGTGGCCGCCTGGGCGTTTCGTGACAACCTGTCCCCGGATAAGTTCTACCGCTACCGCATGCGGCTGCACCTGCTCAACCCGCTGTACGGGAACAAGAAGTTTCTCGACCCCAAGAAGTGCGAGGCGAACCCGCAATACGTGATGGCCAACGCCGGCGTGGCGTCGATCGCGACGGACTGGTCGGCGTGGTCGGGGCCGGTGGGCGTGCCGCGCACAACGCAGTTCTTCCTGGTCGGCAGCAACCCCATCCGCGGATGGGTTCGCGTGGCGGTGATGACTCGCCACATGGGCAATCAGGTGATTGAGAGCTTCAACGTCTCCCCCGGACAGATGATCGGCGGTCCGGTCCGAAGCACGGGCAAACAGCCCACCACCATCGACTACAGCACCGGCGCGGTGATCATCAGCGTCGACTTCAACAAGACCGTCTATAAGAAGGGCGTCCCGACGCGCACGGCCGAGATGATCTACCTCTCGCAGGACAACAAGCTCAAGTCGCGCCTGCTGGCGGTGGATGAACGCGAGTTCAAGGAACTCGCTCCTGAACCTAAGGTCGCCGCGCCCCCGGCAGGCCTTCCCGCCAGGCCCGCTCCCAAGGGCCCGCCGGCACCGGACGTACCACCGGCGCCGGCCGGAGGCGGCTGGAAACCCGCCGCCGGTTAGCGGCCCGATTAACCCACGACTCATGAAGCGGCAGAGCGATCTGCCGCTTCTTTTTTACCTCTCTCGCTCCGGGCCGGCGCTGCTCGTCACCCGCGGCCGGTTCTGCCCGAGGAAAATTCTGATAATATTTTCCTTGCAGCCGGTTTTACGGTACTATCTTTTCGCTCAGACATGACGATGGATTGTGCCGAAAAAGAGTAACAGTAATTTGAATGGAATCAGTCTCTTCCGGCGGCAGCCAGTCCGTACTTGAGCGCTAATGCGCCAAACCGCGGCTGACGCAGCCGGATGCTGGACGTGCATAAAGGAGTTGCAACGTGTCTGACCGGTATGGATTCCGCGTAACGGTGACGATGGTTCTGCTGGCCGCTCTGGCCGCCCCCGCCCTGGGCAAGGACGCCCCCGCAAGTCCCGCGACCGTCCTGCTCAATCAAGGGCTCGAGCAGTATCGCAACCGCGAGTACGCCGCCGCAAAGGCCACGCTCTTGCGCGTGGACGCCGCGGCCCTGAGCGACAGCGACAAGAACATCCTCCACGAGCGCCTCGGTCTCGTCGACGCCTCCATTCGAGGCCAGGCCGCCGCCCTGGAGTCGCTTGTCGCCGCCGACGCCGCCGTCAAGTCCGCCAACCTGACCAAGGCCAGGGAACTGCTGACGCGCTGCGCCAACAGCCACTTCCTCAGCCCCGCTCAACGCCAAGGCGCCGCCGAAAAACTTGCGGGTCTGGACAAGACCTCCCAGGCCGCCCCCACCACCGCGCCGGCCGTGACGGTTCAGGACGCCCCGCTCCAGCGCAGCGCCGCGATGAAGATCGCCCGCGCCGCCAAGGCCCGCGAATTATTCACCGAGGCCAAGGCCTCCCTCGAAGCCAACAAACCCGACCAGGCCCGCAAGCTCCTCGTCCAGGCCCTGGAACTGGACCCTTCGATGACCGAAGCCAAGGCCCAGCTTCAGTTCACCCAGAACCTGACGGGACAGACTCCCCCCAGCGGGCCGGTGGGAAGCCTCGCCGACCGCATCCGCGTGGCGCGCCAGCTCAACGACGTCGAGATCGACGCCGCCCTGGGACGCAGCAATGAACTGCTGGCCCGCGCCAAGGATGCCGAAGACTTCAAGACCGCCCTCAACGAAGCCCAGGTCGCCATGGACCGCCTCACGAGCAACCGCGACCTGTACAGCCGCAAAGAGTTCAACGACAAGCGCACGGTGATCGAGAACCAGATTCGCTTCATCCAGATGCGCCAGAACGAGTGGGTGCAGAAACGACTGGCCCAGCAGAACCTCGAACTCCAGCAGATCGAGAAGCAGCGCGTCGCCACCGAACTGGCCGACCAGAGACGCAAGGTCGAGACCCTGATGGCCCGTGCCCGCGAGCTGCGCAATGCCGGCAAGTACCCCCAGGCCCTGGAAGAAGTTCGACGCGTCCTGGCGATCGAGCCCGACAATCGCTGGGCCTTCGAGCGACAGGAAGACCTGGCCCAGCTCATCCTGCTTCAGGACGAAAAGCTGGCGGTCAAGGATCGCGACTACGCCGTCGACAAGGTGCTCATCGACACCCAGCGGACGGAGATCCCCTGGTGGAAAGAGATCGCCTATCCCAGGGACTGGCGCGAGCTGAGCGAACGTCGCAAGGAATACCAGGTCACCTCCGGCGAGGAATCGGCGCGAGACCGCGCCATCCGCGAGAAGCTCAAGCAGCGCATCAAAGAACTCCGCTTCGACGGCATCGAGCTCAAGGACGTCATCCAGTTCCTCCACGACGTCTCCGGCGTCAACATCGATCCGCGATGGAACGCCCTGGCCGCGGCGGGCATCAGCCGCAACACGCCCGTCAGCGACGTCCACCTGCAGGACGTGACGCTCTCCAAGGCCCTGGACACCATTCTCGGCCGCGTGGGCGCCTCGGTGCAGTTGTCGTGGGTGCTCGACGACGGCGTGGTCACCATCTCCACCTCCGACGACCTGGCCGGCGACCCCAAGTACCGCCAGACCCGCGTCTACGACATCCGCGACATGATGATCCGCCCGCCGATGTTCGTCGGTCCGCGCCTGGGCACCACCTCCGGTAACCAGAACGCCAACACCGGAACGGGACTGGGCGGCGGCCTGGCCACCGACGCCGCGGGCGTCGGAGGGCAGGCGCTGGGGACCGGAGGCGAGGAAGTCTCGCAGGAAGAGATCGTCAACAGCATCACCAATCTCATCACGACGACCATCGCCCCTGAGACCTGGCAGGACTCCCAGCGAGCCAGCATCCAGGCGATCAAGGGGCAACTGGTGGTCATGCAGACCCTCCAGAACCAGGACAAGATCGCCCAACTGCTCAGCCAGCTTCGCGAGGCCCAGGCGCTGCAGGTCTCGATCGAGACCCGCTTTATCCAGGTCCGCGACAGCTTCCTGCAGATGATCGGCGTCGAGTCCAGCATCACCCTCAGCAACACCAAGTTCTTCTCGACCTTGACCAATCCGCTGGTGATCGGACCGGCCACCGCCCCGCTGGGCGGGAACCTCGCCTGGGCGCTGAACCCCGGGTCCACGCAGATCGGTCTGGATATCTCGACCCTGGCGCCGCCGACAGCGTTTGAGATCAACAACGCCATCGTCGACGACATCACGGTGGCCTTCCTCATCCGCGCCACCCAGGCCAACGCCCACTCGCACCTGCTGACCGCCCCGCGAGTCACGCTGTTCAACGGGCAGCGTTCCTACATCATGGTCCAGCAGCAGGTGACTTACGTCCGGCAGTTTACCCTCACCCAGGCCTCCGTCAGCGCCGGGACGACCGCCACTCAGCAGCAGATCACCGTCGAGACAGCCGTGCTGTCGACCGGAACCATGCTCGACGTCCAGGCCACCATCTCCGACGACCGGCGGTACGTCACGCTGACGGTGCGACCTCAGATCAGCACCGGAAGCACCCGTACGCTCACCCTGGCCGGACTGGGCGATGCGCAGGGCAACCAGCTCCTCAACGCCATGGAACTGCCCGATCTGCTGACCAGCGAACTGGAGACGACCGTCTCGGTGCCCGACGGCGGAACGCTGCTGCTGGCCGGGCTCAAGCAGGCCGGACAACGCGAACGAGAACTGGGCGTTCCGATCCTGAGCAAGATCCCCATCATCAACCGCCTGACGAACAACCGCAGCAAGCTCCGTGACGACGATGTGCTGATCATCCTGATCAAGCCCAAGATCATCATCCCTCAGGAAGAAGAGCAGACCGCCTTCCCCTGATCGATCCGACTGCACGCCAAGGCCGCAAGTCCCCCGGGACTTGCGGCCTTTTTTTTTCGCCCGAAGATAAATTGAGCGCACTGCGCCAACGATCGGAGATCGCCAGTGCGGGAAAGCTCGACCGGTAGCGGTCGAGCTTGCTCGACGCGGTTTCTTCTCAGACGCGGCGGCGGGGCACCCGCCCGGATGAAGATCGCTTACGTTCCCGCATCGCGACATGCTCCATCCTGGTCCTGATCCTGATCCTCTGAATTTGTTTCTAATCGCGTAAATTCTGCACTCTTCGAACGCGTCCCGTTCACGTCGTTGTCCTCCTGGCGTGTTCCTGCCTTTGTGGTTAATCCGGGTCTTCCCCGTCCGGGTTTTTTTTGAAATACTTTTCTCTCAGAAAGTTCTTGATTTACTGCCGAAAACATATGGTGTAGTGTATGTGCATTGAACTAGACGCACTGCGGCCGCCGGCCCTTGTATCGGCGTCTGCGCGCAAGAGAAAAGGAGTTTCCTTGTGTCTATCCGGAACGGACTCCGCGTAGCCCTTTCGGCGGCATTGATCGCCTTGTCCAGCGTCGCCTGGGCTCAGGACAATCGGGCCGACCACGCCAAATCGCTGCTCGACAAAGGCCTGGGCGAGTTCAGGTCGCACAGCTATCGCCAGGCCAAGGCCACGCTGCTGCAGGTCAATGCCGAGGCGCTGAGCAAGACCGACCGCGCCGCCCTCAACGATCGCCTGAGCATCATCGACGGCGCGATCAAAGGCCAGGCCGCCGCAACCGAAGCCCTCGTCGCAGCCGAGGAGGCTCTCAAGAGCGGCAAGCTGGACGTGGCCGAGCGGAACTTCCAGACCGCCGCCGCCAGCGCCTTCCTGCCGCCCAGCCAGCGCCAGCACGCCTCGCAGCAGGCGGCGCTGATCGCTCGCAAGCAGGTCGCCTCTGCCGCCGCCAAGCCCGCTCCCGCCGCCGCGCCCGCGCAGGCGCCCACCACCGCCCCCGCCACGGCGCCGGCACAGAGCGAACAGTTGCTTGCCGCCGTGGCCGCGCGGCGAATGGAAGCCCGCCAGTTGTTCCGCCAGGGCCAGCAAGCCCTGGACGATAACAAGCCCGCCCAGGCCAAGAGCCTGTTCGAACGCGCCCTGCAGCTTGACCCCGACATGCCCGAGGCTCGGCGGCAACTGCAGTTCGCCAACGGTCTGATGGACACCGAACAGGAATCGACCCCGATCACCGAACTCGAACGCCGGCGCCGCGTCGCCCGCCAGATGGTCGAGCTGGAAATCAACCGCCAACTGGGCCTGAGCAACGAAGCCCTCTCCCGCGCCGACAGCGTCGACGACTTCAAGGCCGCCACCAACGCCGCCCAGTTGGCGATGGACGCCCTCAACAAGAGCAAGGAACTTTTCACCCTGGTGGAATATCGCCAGAAGTCCGCCCAGATCGACGGGCAGCTCAAGCACATCGAGAACCGCCAGGCGCAGTGGACTGCCCTGCGGGCCCAGAAGCAGATCACCGAGATGCGCAAGATCGAAGAGCAGCGCGTCGCCCGCGAGCGCACCCAGCGCCGCCAGCTCATCGCGACCCTGATGAACCAGGCCCGCACGCTCAAGTCCCAGCGGAAGTTCGAGCCCGCCCTGGACACCGTTCAGCGGATCCTGGCGCTGGACCCGGGCAACCGATGGGCGGTCGAAGAGCAGGAATGGCTGGCCCAGGCGATGCTGTTGGCCGAGCACAAACAAGTCGCCAAAGATTTCGAGTACCAGCACAACAACCTCATGATCGAACAGAAACGCGCCGAAACCCCGTGGTGGAACGAGTTGCAGTATCCCCGCGACTGGCGCGAGCTGACCGAACGCCGCAAGCAGTGGGGCGTCACGGCCATGACCGAATCCGAACGCGACCGCGCCGTCCGCAAACGCCTCAAGGAACGCATCAAGGAACTCAAGTTCGACGACATCGATTTCAAGGACGTCATTCAGTTCCTCCAGGACGTCTCGGGCGTCAGCATCGACCCGCGATGGAACGCGATGGCCGCGGTGGGCATCAGCAAGAACACCACCATCAACATTCAACTTCAGGACGTGACGCTGGAGAAGGCACTTCGCACGATCCTGAACAATCTGGCCGCCTCGGCCAGCCTGGACTGGGCGCTCGATGACGGGGTGATCACCATCTCCACCAGCGACGATCTGGCGGCCGACCCCAAACACCGCAAGACGCAGGTGTACGACATCCGCGACCTGTTGATCAATGCTCCGATCTTCACCGGCCCGCGCCTGCAACTGGCGAGCAACACCGGAAACCAGACCTCCACCGACACCGGCGCCGGCGGGCTGGGCGGGCTGGGCACGACCGTCGGCGGTCAGCAGGCGCTGGGCACCACCGTCGAGCAGACCACCGAGGAAATGACCAACGAGATCGTGGAACTGATCAAGAAGACCATCGACCCCAACTCGTGGCTGAACAACAACGAGACGGGCATCGCCCCGATGGCCGGACAACTGGTCATCACCCAGACCACCAAGAACCAGGATGCCATCGCCGCCCTGTTGAGCAAGCTTCGCGAAGCACGGGCGATGCAGATCTCCATCGAGGCGCGGTTCATCCAGGTCCGGGCCAGCTTCCTCCAGCGCATCGGTTTCCAGGCCACCGTCAGCATCGACAACACCGACACGCTGCGCGACCTGCAGAATAACCTGACGTTCGGCGGGGCGCCGATCTCCTGGGCCCACAACGTCAGCACCGGCGTCGGGCTCGACATCGGCGCCGCCGGCGGCGTCCCGGTGGCCTTCCAGATCCAGAACACCTTCATCGACGACCTCACGGTGAACTTCCTGCTTCAGGCCACGCAGGCCGACGCCCACACCCGCACCCTGACCGCTCCGCGCATCACGCTGTTCAACGGACAGCGGTCGTACATCGCCCTGGTCCGCACGCAGACCTACGTCGACAACTTCACCCTCACGCGGCAGATCATCACCAACCCCGACGGCTCATCCGGGCTCAACCAGACCGCCACCGTCACCACCGCCGACCTCCAGACCGGAACCATGCTCGACGTTCAGGCGGTTATCTCCGACGATCGTCGCTATGTCACCATGACGCTGCGGCCTCAGATTTCCACCGGGTCCACCCGCACCCTGACGCTGCAGAACTTCACCGACCCCGCCACCGGCAGCCAGACCATCAGCGCCATGGAACTGCCCACCACGCTCAACAGCGAAATCTCGTCCACCGTCACCTGCCCCGACGGCGGAACACTGATGCTCGGCAGCCTCAAACGCGCCGGCGAAGCCACCCGCGAAGAGGGCGTCCCGATCGCCAGCAAGATCCCGATCCTCAACCGCCTGACCAGCAACCGCTCGTTGACGCGCGATGACGACGTGCTGCTGATCCTCGTCAAGCCCAAGATCATCATCCAGAAGGAACAGGAAGAGCTGGCCTTCCCCTGATCCTGCTGGCGACATAGACGCCCCTCCACCGGGCCGCGACCTCCGTCGCGGCCCGGTTTTTTTATAGAGTCCGGCCGCCAACCGCTTTCGATGTTGTCCGCCTGGGTTGTGGGCAAGGGCGCGTCTGGGTGTTCTATTTGGCGGCAACCTGTTATGATAAACGCAGACATCGCCGCACAAGCTGCCCGGGAGACCTGACACCATGACAGCACTCCACCACACCCTGATCGCATCGCTGCTGTTGGCGCTGGCCGGCGCTGCGCCGGCCCAGACGACGACCCAGCCCGCCCCGCCCAAGGTCCTCAAGTTCCCCCACCTGCAGGTGGACCTGACCGCCCGCCAGATCACGCTCGACGCCACAGTGGTCCTTCGCGAGGGGCAACTGGAACTGCTGGTCTGCAAAGCCAAAAGCAAAGAGCACGAGAGCCTGCTGGCCACCCAGGCCCAGGCGGCTCACCTTCACGCCGGCCTGCTGGCGTTGGGGCTGACTGCCGGAAAAGCGGCCAAGTACTACGAGTCCCCCGTCGACGGCAAAGGCATGATGCTGCCCCCGCGAGGCGCCCGCCTGAACGTCCAGTTGCGGTGGAAAGACGCCAATGGCGTTGTCCAGACCGCCGACCCGACCGCGTGGCTCTCGACGACGGGCAACCAGCAGAACGCGGCCATGCCCCGCCATTGGATCTTCGTCGGCTCCGACATGCTCTCGGACGGCACGTACTGGGCCGACTCTGACGGCGACGTGATTTCGATCGCCAATTTTGCCGCGGCCGTGATCGATGTGCCCTTCGAGAGCTCCGACAAGAACGCGCAGTTGACCTACCAGGCCAACACCGCGGCGATTCCGCCGCTAACGACGCCGGTGCAGATCGTCATCACGGCGGTGGCAGGCGAGGAAAAAGCCGCCGACGCCCGCGCCACCGTTCACATCAACCGCTTTGGCGCCGCGCAGGTGTCGGGGCGGGAAGTGCCGCTGGATTCCCTCGCCCAGTGGGCTCGCAAACTCGCAAACGATCATGCCCGCTGCCAGGTCGTTCTGCGATGCGACCCGTACACGACCGCCCACGACATCGCGATGGTCCGCCGCGAGATCGAAGTCGGTCGCATCTTCGACATCCTGGTCGAGCACCCCATCCTCAACGCCGGCATGCTGCCGCGCACCACCGCCCAGGAGACTCAGACCCTCAAGAACTGGCAGGACAAGTTCGCCCAGGCCCAGCGGTCAGTCATCGACCCCGTCGAGGAGTCCGGAAAGACCCTCGAGCAACTCGACCAGGAAATTCGTTTTACCCGCGCCCAACTCGACCTGCTCACCCGCTATGCCCACCAGTTGCGCCAGGCCAGGTCAGAATACATCGCCACGACGCAACCGGCCGGCGCGGCAGCCCCCGCGGGAGCCTCCGATAAATGATCTCCCCCGGACAGACCGGCGACTCCCCGCGCCCATCCGCCAGCCGGCGGTACTGGGACAGCGACGGCAGGGCCTGCCTCGCCGCCGCCACCGTGACCGCGACGCTGCTGGGGGGGCTTTACCTTGCGCTGCACTTGGCGGGGCTGCCCCAGCGGTCACTGCTGATTTCGATCCCTGCCGTGTCGGGCGTCTGGGTCGCCCTGGCGTGCGGCGCCATGGCCTGCGGCGCCCGTGACGGCATCGGCGCGCTGCTGCGTGGCGGGACCGTTATTGACACCGCCGGGGGGATTCTGATCGTGCTGTGCCTGTCTACGCCCCTGCCGCTGCTGTCGGGGGTGCAGATCTACTTGATCCTGGCGGCCATGGGCGTCTTTGCCGTCGCGATGGCCCGGTTGGCGCGGGGGCGCGGCGCCCGCCTGGCGCTGGCGGCTTTGAGCGGAGCAATCCTGATTGCGGCGATGGCGTCGCCGCTGTGGGCGCCGAGCCTTTTGCAGACGCCGGCCGTTCGCCAGGCGGCGCTGGCGGCGGCGATCTATCCCAACAGCCTCTACAGCATCTGGTCGGTGGAAGGGCTGCGGTACGTCTGGCACGAAAGCGGGCTGATGTATGACATTTCGGGCATCCGCGACTATGCTCCGCCCAGGCCTCAGTGGTGGGCGCCGGTGGCGATCTACGCGCTGGCGGCTGCGGTTATTGCAGTGACGAAACTGCTCCGCAAGAAACCCATCGTAACAGGCTGAGAAGCTGCCAGGCCGCCAGCGGCGGCGGCTCAGGTCATCTGTTCCAGCATCTGCGCGAGCTGCTTGAGGGCCTTTCCCCGGTGGCTGATCTGATTCTTGGTCTGCCCGTCGAGCTCGGCGACAGTGCGCCCCAGTTCGGGCACGAGAAAGATCGGGTCGTAGCCAAAGCCGTTCTCGCCCCGCCTTTGGCGGATGATGATGCCCTCGACGCTACCCTGTGCGGTCAGGACGATCCTGTCCCCATCGGCCAGCGCCAAGCTGCAGACGAAGCGGGCGGTGCGCCTCGCGTCGTCGACGGTCTCCAACTCGGCCAGCAGGCGGGCGTTGTTGGCTCGGTCGATCGCCTCGCGGGCAGACCCGGCGGGGCAATCGCCGGCCGCATAGCGAGCGCTGTGAACTCCCGGGCGTCCGTCCAGGGCGTCGACGACCAGCCCCGAGTCGTCGGCAAGGCACCATTGCCCCGTGGCGGCGGCGTAATAGCGGGCCTTGAGGGCCGCGTTTTCCGCGAAGGTCGGGGCGTCTTCGACCGGTTCGCTCAGGTCCGGCCAGGCCTCCAGCGAAAGAATCTCCACCGGCGCCGCGGCCAAGGCGAGCTTGATCTCCCGCAGCTTTCCGCCGTTGCGCGTGGCGGCCACAATTCGTTGTTGCGCCGTGGCACTCATGGCAGCGTCATCAGGTCGTTGCGGTTGGCGGGCCCTGCCGGGGTCGCGGGCGCGGCGGGCGTCTTGGGCTTGCTGATCTGCAGGACCGTGCATGGACGGGCGACCTTGGTCGGTTGACCGGTGTTGCGGTCCTTCGCCAGGACCAGTTCCTGTCTGCCGTTGACGCAGAGGTACTTGAACCGGTCGGTCGTCAGAATCTTCCTGATGCGCTCATCGATGATCGTCAGCACCGGCGGGCGCTTCACGCCGTCGCCCTGGTCAACGGGCGTCTCCTGCATCGACGTTCGCGGGAACAGCCCGACCGTCACCGACGACTGGCTGGGACCGTGGAAGTAGTACGCCTCAAATCCGGCGTCGCGCAGCTCCTTGCAGAAATCGACGGCAAACTGCTTGCGTCCGACGTATTTCTGGTTGGTTCCTTCGATGGTCCTCTCGGGCATGTCGTAGAAGACGCCCACTTCGACCGTATAGACGTACAGGTCCTTCTGCTGGGTCAGGTCCCACTCCGGCGGACCGACAGGCTTGCCCGGAAGCACTTGGATGGCCGCGCTGATAAACGGTTTCCACGTGTTCGTTCCATCGCTGCGGACATATTCCTTGGCCTTCTTGAGATCGCTGCGGGCTGCCTCGATGGAAGGGTACTTGCTCCAGCACATCTGGCTGAAGCCTTCCTGGTCGACGACAAAGACATTCTTCCACCCCGTCTCGCGCTCGATTTCATCGCGCCACTGGGCCGCCTGCCGCGAATGCTCGGCCCCTCGCACCGCACCCAGGACGATGGTGACCTCGTCGGCATCCTTTGGCTTGGGCGCGAGCCGCTCCCCCTGCCAACTCATGCTGCGCGGTTCGCAACCGCATAGCGCAATGACGCCCCCGGCCAGCACGATCATCATCCTTGACAGTGGTGTCCTCATCGCAGTCCCTCGTCAATAGCCCGCCGCTGGGCCGCCAGCAATTGTCGAATCCCAGCCCGCGCCAGCGACAGCAACCGCTCCAGCTCGCCCGCATCGAACGGGCGCTTCTCGCTGGAGCCCTGAATCTCCACAAACTTGCCCCCGCGCACCATCGCCACGTTCATGTCCACGTCCGCCCGCGAGTCTTCCTGGTAATCCAGGTCGAGCATCGCCTCGCCGTTCACCACCCCCACCGACACCGCCGCCACGGCCGTGTGGATCGCCCCACGCTGAAACTTCCCTGCCGCCACCGCCCGCTCCGCCAGCAGCGACAATGCCACGTACGCGCCGGTGATAGCCGCCGTGCGCGTCCCGCCGTCGGCCTCGAGCACGTCGCAGTCCAGCGTCAGCGTCACCGGTCCGATCTTCTCCAGGCAAACCACGTTGCGCAGCGCCCGCCCGATCAGGCGCTGGATCTCGGTGGCGCGGCTGTCGCCTTTGGCGCCCGGGCGGCTCTTGCGCTGACCGGTCGACGCCGGAAGCATCCCGTACTCAGCCGTGACCCACCCTACCCCCAACTCGCGCCGCCACGGGGGCAGATTGCTCTCGCAACTGGCCGTGCAGATCACGCGCGTGCCGCCCATCTCGATCAGGCACGACCCGCCGGCCGTGCCGACAAAGTTGGGCGTGATCCGCACCGCTCGAAGCTGCCCCGCCCGCCGGCCATCATGTCGTAATCTGGGCATGTCGTGTGGCATGGGCGTCTCGCCCATGCTCCCTGTGGCATGGGCGTCTCGCCCATGCTCCCTGTCGCTGGCCCTCTTGCGCATCCCGCACAGGCTGGAAAGCCTGTGCCACCAGCCTCACTCGATCCCGCCCTGCCCGATCAGCACATCCAGCAGGCTGCGCTGGAAATGCAGGCGGTTTTCCGCCTGGCGGAAAATCGTCTCGGCGTGAGCCTCGAACGTCTCGTCGGTAATCTCATATCCGCGGTACGCCGGCAGGCAGTGCAGCACGACCGCCTGCGGCCCAGCCGCGGCCATCAGTTTCGCATTGACCTGGAACGAGCGGAAGACCTCGACGCGCTGGGCCTTTTCCGCCTCCTGCCCCATCGAGACCCAGGTGTCGGTGTAGATCGCATCGGCGCCGGCCACTGCCGCCGTCGTGTCGTCGGTCACCGTGAGCTTGGCGCCGGGGTCGAGCTTTGAGGCGAAGTCTTTCTCGAACTCATACCCGCGCGGGCAGGCCAGCACGAATTCGATGCCAAGCCGCGAACAGACCATCGCCAGACTGCGGGCCACGTTGTTACCGTCGCCCACGAAGACGAGCTTGCGCCCGGCGAGGTCGGCCCCCATCAGCTCCTGCAGCGTCATGATGTCGGCCATCGCCTGGCAGGGGTGCGAGTAGTCGGTCAGGGCATTGATGACCGGCACGCGTGCGTGCTGGGCCAGCTGCACGACGTACTCGTGCTTGAACGTGCGGGCCATGATGCCGTCGCACATGCGATCCAGCGTCCGAGCGCCGTCGGCGATCGACTCGCGCTGCCCCAGGCCGATGTCGCTCTTGGTCAGGTAGATCGCATGCCCGCCCAGGTGCGTCATGGCCGTCTCGAAACTCACGCGCGTGCGCAGCGAAGGCTTCTCGAAAATCATCGCCAGCGTCTTGCGCTCGAGCGTGGCCGGCAGGCGCCCGGCCTGGAAGGCCTTCTTGTCGTCCAGGGCCTTTTGCAGCAGGCGCGAGAGCTGTTGCGAACTGAAGTCGGTCAGGCTGATGAAGTCTTTGATCATGATTATTTCTGAATGAGCGTGCCCACGCCGCGGTCGGAGAAGATCTCCAGCAGCAGCGAATGGCTGAACCGTCCGTCGATAATGTGTGTGCGGGCCACCCCCGCGTCCAGCGCCCGCAGGCACGATTCCACTTTGGGCAGCATCCCGCCGCTGATCGTCTTGTCAGCGATCATCTTCTGAATCTGCGCTTCGGTCACCAGCGAGGCGAAGCTGTCCGGGTCGGCCGCATCGGTGCGGATACCGTGCGTGTCCGACACCATCACCAGCTTCTCGGCCACCAGCGCCGCCGCCACTTCGCCTGCCGCCGTGTCGGCGTTGCAGTTGAGCTTGGCGCCGCTGGCGTCGCGCGCCAGCGGGGCGATCACTGGAATGGTCCCAGCCGCACACAGCATCGCCACCAGCGCGGCGTTGACCTGCGTGACCTTGCCCACCAAGCCCAGGTCGATTTTCTTGCCCTCGGTCTCCAGGTAAAGCCGCTGCCCCTGCAGCACGCAACTGCTCAGGGTGTGCAGCCCCATCGCGCTGGCGCCCAGGCGCTGCATCTCGTCGACCATCTGGCGGTTGATCTCGTTGCACAGCACGTGCTCGACGACGTTCAACGCCGCCGTGTCCGTATACCGCCGCCCCTGCACGAACTCGACCTTGAGCCCCAGCGACTCCATCGCCGCCGAGATCGACTTGCCCCCGCCGTGGATAATCACCGGCCGCATGCCGACGGTACGCATGAAGACGACGTCGGTGAGCAGGCCCTTCATGGCCGAGGGGTCATCCATGATCGACCCGCCGACCTTGATGACGATGATCTTGTCGCGGAACCGCTGGATGTACGAAAGGGCTTCAATCAAAGCCCCGGCTTTGGTGATCGCTTCTTCCATCGCTCTCTCTTTCCCGAATGAAGAAGCAGTAAGAATACCGCGTTTCCGCCGTGTGCGTCAACCTTTGCTTAGGCGGCCGAGCCTTTCCATGCCGTGACCGGGGCGGGGACGGGGAGTGCGGGATTACGCGGATTAGAAGGATTAAGAGGATTGGGACAAGAGGTTGACGGGTGGCATGGCGACACGCGCAGCGGGTCGCCATGGGCATTCGGGGACGGGGAGTGCCGGATTGCGCGGATTAGAAGGATTAAGAGGATTGGGACAAGAGGTTGACGGGTGGCATGGCGACACACGGCAGCGGGTCGCCATGGGCATTCGGGGACGGGGAGTGCGGGATTACGCGGATTAGAAGGATTAAGAGGATTGGGACAAGAGGTTGACGGGTGGCATGGCGACACGCGGCAGCGGGTCGCCATGGGCATTCGGGGACGGGGAGTGCGGATCGGGATGGATGGCACGGCCTCTACTGGCGATCAGAAACCGAAAACTTTATTCGTGATGATTTGACCCCGGCACGGCGGAGCACATCCAGCACCCGCGCAAAATGCATGTGCCGGGCTTCCGCGTCCACCCGCACGGTCACATCCAGATCCGGGCTGTCACGTACCATGCCCTCAACCTTCTGCTGCAACTGCTCCAGCGTGAGCTCGCGGCCGTCGACGGCCAACGCCCCGTCCTTGCGGATGTTGACCAGCAGCGTCTGGCTCACCCCACTGGCCGGCTGCGACTGCGCCGCCCGCTCCTTCTCCAGCGCCGGCAAGGCGTAGCCGATCGAGGCCGTCACCACGCCATTCCTCCGCAGCACGTCGACCACCCGCTGCAACTGCTCAAGCTTGACGCCCTCGTCAGCATGAATCCCCGCCCCCGCCCCGGGGTTCTTCGCCAGAAACTCCGGAGCCATCTTCTCCCACTGCTCAAGCGTCACCGCCCTGCCATCGATTGTCATCGTCCCATCCGCCCTGACGCGCAGCGCCAGCGGCCGCGGGCGCGACGAAGCTTGCCCCGAAGGACTCGCGGTTTTGTGATTCGGCGACACTTCACCCGTCGTCGTCCTCACCCACCAGCCGCTGGTTCCATCGCAGGGAGATGAACCAGGCCCGCCTTTAACCACCGTGGAAGCAGGGGCATTCACAAAGGGGTTGCCAGGCAGCGACACCAGATATGGCCCATATGGGTATTCGTGAGGCGAGGCGGAACCCAGGCCTAACTGCCCCGCTGCGTTCGTTCGTCTGGTCAACTGCAGCTTGAACCATTCGCCGTCAAAATTGCCGTCGCGAAGCCCGGGCAGCCGGTCGTTGTGCTGTATCTTGTATAGCTGCACTTGAGAGTTGATTGTCTGGAGATCTGAATCCAACGCGGATCGTTTGACAAGGTACAGTTGATCTTCTTCCGCTGCCCGCATCCGATCCCGGAGGTAGACGCCGACGAAGCCCGCAGCGCCGGCTAAAACCGCCAGACTGCCCACGACCGCCAAAATGACAACCCAAGCGCGGCTTCTCACTTTTTGCGCGCGTAGAGCCGCGAAGGCTTCCATGACCTCGCGCTTGTTGAGCACCACCAGCGCCCAGATGCCAAAGGGCAGACCGATGATGCTGCCGGGAGCGGCGATCAGCGCCAGGATCGATCCGGCGATGGCCAGCCCGCGGCCGCGAAGGCGCAGCATACGAATTGCCGCTATGAAGATGATGATCGATGGAATCGTCGCGGCGGCCACCAGCAGCACGCCCCGGGACATCCCGCGGCTGACGGAGACCTGCGCCACGGGGCGGGGCTGGTCGGGCAGTTCCCTGTAGCTGCTGTCCCTCGCGGTTTCCTGCACCTGCACGCGAGGCAGGGCGTTGTTCCAACTAATCAGGCTGAACGCCCCCACCGCCGCCAGCACCGCCAGGTTGATCGCCCCAGCGATGATCAGACCCACCGCCGGGGCTTTGACAACCTGCCGGGCGTAATCGAATGACGGTTGTGGCACGGCTGGAGACGCCGGCGCAGCGGAGGCAGGCGACGTGGCAACCGGCCGATTCGCCGCACGCCAGGCCCAGCGAGCAATCAGGAAGTCCGCCACGATGCACACAAGGCAGGCGGACCAGGCCCAGATTGATTGCTCTTGCATCGTGCCGTGCCTCAGGCCAAACCCAAGCGCGGCGCTATAGAAGATGATCGCGTCCAGAAGCAGCAGCGGGAAGATCAGCACGTCGGCCACCGCCAGGGGCAGCCCGCACATCGCCCCGCCGGAGCGGCGGATTCTGGAAATCGCCACGGCCCCGCAGATGGTCGCCCCAATCGGGGCCGTCGCGGCTACCAGAATCAGCGGTGAAAGGACGAGTAGGATTTTCATGCCAGCCCCATCAGCAGCAGTCCAACCAGTCCCAGCCCGGCCCACACCGCGCCGACAATCGCCAGTCGGGAGAACTTCGCATCCACGCGCGGCGGCAGCGTCGGCCGCTCAGATCTGGCAGCAGCCGAGGCATCAACCTTGGCTCCCTCGCCTTGTTCGATCACGTGGCACCGGATCCAGCGGCAGCGCGAGCACCAGCCGAGCGTCCAGTTGCGCCCCTTGCCGAGGAGACGCACGCCGTACTTGCCCCAAGGCTCAGTCAAACCACACGTCTTGCAGCGGATGACCCAGCCCGGCGCGCGGCGTTCGTACGTTTCCTGTTGCTGCTGTTTCGCATCCAGCGTCTGGGACCCTGGCCGTTGGCCGGGCGTGGGGGCTTGATCGGCTGGGGCGTCGGGCGCGGCGGAGGTCTGGACGATGGTTTCGACATCCTGCTTGACCTGGCTGACCTGCTGATACCGCAGGGTCGGCTCGCGCTGCAGGGCGCGCAGGACGACTTCGTCCAGCCGCACATCGATGTGTACCTTGCGCGACGGCGGGGGGAACTTCTCGCTGCCCTTGGGCAACTCGCCGGTGAGCATCTGGTAGAAGACCACGCCCAGGGAGTAGATGTCGGCCCGATGGTCGACCTCGCCCGGGCGCTGCATCTGCTCGGGGGCCATGTACCGCGGCGTGCCCATGACGTGTCGTGTGGCATGGGCGTCTCGCCCATGCTCTTGCCGTGTGGCACGGGCGTCCCGCCCGTGCTCCCCGTCTTCTTGCCCCTCCACGGGCGGGACGCCCGTGGGACGCATGGGCGAGACGCCCATGCCACTGGAAACAAGCTTGGCCAGGCCGAAGTCGGCGATCTTCACCTGGCCGGTCCGGCTCATCAGGATGTTCTCGGGCTTGATGTCGCGATGCACGATCCCGCGGTCGTGGGCGTACTGCAGGGCGTCGCAGATCTGCGGCACGATCGCCAGGGCCTCGCGCGGGCCGGTGGTGCCGGCGTCGAGAATCTGCCGCAGGCTCAGGCCGTCGACGTACTCCATGATGAAGAAGTACAGATCTCCCGGCTGGCCGCCTGCGGTGAGGGGCCTCGAACCGAAGCTGTGGATCGTGACGATGTTGGGGTGGCTCAGGCGCGCCATCGCCTGGGCCTCACGGGCGAACCGCTGGGCGAAACTTTCCTGGCGGCCGATCTGCGGGGGCAAAATCTTCAGGGCCACCAGGCGGTCGAGGTCTTTCTGGCGGGCCTTGTAGACGGCCCCCATTCCGCCGCGCCCGATCAACTCGATGATGTCCAGTTCCGCAAACGCTTCAGCGAGTTCCTCCGGCTGCGGCGGCGACCAGCCGTTCTTCGCCCCCTGCTGATCATCGCCCGTAAACCCCTGCGTGTTGGTCTCGAGCCCGCGCTTGAGCAGGCACGCCGGGCACAGCCCGCCGGGCGTTTCACCCGTCAGAGCCTTGCCGCACTGCGGACATGTATTCGATTCAGCCATAAGTCCGTAGCATGGGCATCTTGCCCATGAGTTGCACGGGCGTCTCGCCCGTGCTCCTTCTTCTTCCCCTCGGGCAGGATGCCCGTGGAACTCACGGGCGAGACGCCCGTGCTACTTAACAGAGACGCATCAGCGGCCGGAATGTTACAGACAATCCAGCAGATGGGAGATTTCCTCCTCCACCTGTTCGGGCGTCTCGACCGTCTGGGCGATCTGGGACCGCAGCAGGTCTCGGTAGCGCCGCCGCAGACGATGCACGGCCACTCGGACGGTGCCCTCGGGCCAGCCCAGCCGCCCCGCTGCCGCGGAGTAATCGGCCTTTTCCCGATCGGCAGTCAGGAACGATTCAACTGTGGCGTACAGTTCGGCTTTGCCGGCGGCCGTGTATTCCTCCCGCAGGCGGGCAAGCGCCTGGTCGAGCACCGTCAGGGCCCATCGGCGGTCGAACAGGCGCTCGGGCGTCATGGATTCTACCGGCTCGAGCCGGTAGCGTGCCTCAGCGTCGCCGGAATCGAGGGGGATGATCTTCTTTCCGCCGCCGCGTTTGATCGCCCGCTGCATCGCGCGCTGGTTGGACATGTAGTGCCCTATGGCCGCCAGCAGGAACGAGCGGAACCTGCCCTTGGAACGATCCACCTGTGCCAGGAAGTCCTTCTCCAGCAGGCGGGCGAAGAAGCCCTGCACGAAATCCTCAGCCGAGTCGGCCGACTCGCCGCTGCGGCGGACGAAGGCGTAGAGCGGGAACCAGTAGGCCTGGGCGAGTTCCTCCAGAGCGCGCCGGCGACTGGACAGCGAGGCGTCTCCTTGCGCCGCCACGACGACGCTCCAGCGCGTCGCGGCAAACCGCGCCCTGCCGGCCGCGGGCCTATCCGTCGAAGATGTCGTCCCATCGCAACGTGTCACGACAGGCGTTATATCGCCCCGGACAACCGCTTTCAACCGGCGGTTCGCCGAAGAGCGGTGCTTGCCAGGCGGTTGGGCGCCTTATGCCCCGGCGATTCTTGGCATGGGCATATGTTCGTACTGCATCGTTGCCTGGAGGAACCGCTGGAGGAGTTGTGACTTGACCGGCGCGGCGGCAGGGTCGGACCAGAGGTTGTTCAGTTCGGCGGGGTCTTCCTGCAGGTCAAAGAGTTCCCCTTCGTCGCCGCGGGCGTAGACCGTGATCTTGTAGCGATCTTCGACGTACGTGCGCATGTGGAAATGCCGCCGCCCGTGGTGGTTCTCCGTTATCGACCACGTGCGAACCGCCCCGGCGCCTTGCCAGGCGGGCAACTGGTTCACGCCGGTCATCGCTTCGGGCACATCCAGACCCGCGGCCGCCAGGAAGGTGGGGGAATAATCCACCAGGTTCTGCAGGGCGGAACTGACGCGGGCGGCGGGGATTCGTCCCGGCCAGCGGGCAATCATCGGCACGCGGATCAGGTCTTCATAGTGATGAATGGCCTTGGCGGTCAGACCGTGCTGACCGAGAAAATGACCGTGGTCGGTGGTGAAAACCACCAGCGTATTTTCGGTCAGGCCCAGCGCATCCAGCGTGGCCAGCAGTTCGCCGATGCACGCGTCCATGAAGCTGACCATGCCGTAGTAGACGGCCATCTGCCGCTGGAGCGTTTGGCGGTCGACGAGATGGCTGTGGCCGCCATGCACCCACGCGTCGCCGAAGGCCTGGAAGTCCGGATCGTGCTGTTGAGTCATCGCGAAGTGGCGGGGGTTTCGGTCGTGCTCGCCGGGCGTCAGCGCGCCGGGGGCCATGTCCTGCGGGCGATACATGCTCGCCCAGGGCTTGGGAACGACGTATGGCGGGTGGGGGTCGAAGTGGTTGACGGACAGGAAGAACGGCCGCCCCCGGTCCTGCGCGCGATGGATCGCCTCGACGGACCGCTGCGTAATCCAGCGATTGTAGTGGAACCGCTCCGGCAGGGTCCAATGTCCGTCGCGGTCGAAGCTGCCGCGCCGGGCGACGTTGACGGGATAGGAGTCGAAGTAGTCGGCCCAATTCTCCAGGCCTTGCTCCTGCATCCAGAGGGCGTAATGCCCGCCGACGTGCGATTCGGTGCCGTGCATGCGGGCGGTTTCGAGGTGCTCGAAGCCGTACCAGGGCCCGTGAAAATTCCTCCAGAAATCCAGGTCGCGCAGGGTCGGCTGGCACTCGATCGACTCCCATGGCGGCCGGCTGGCCAGGGGCTGAAAATGCGCCTTGCCGATCAGGGCCGTGTCATAGTCCGCGCCTTTCAGCGCCTCGCCTACGGTTGGCACGCTTTGGGGCAGTTTCGTCCCCAGTGCCCATGCCCCGTGCTGCGAGGGGTAGAGCCCGGTAATGAGGCTGGCCCGCGTGGGTGTGCAGGTGGGATTGGGGCAATACGCCCGGTCGAACCGCGTGCCCTCGGCGCAGAGGCGGTCCAGCGCGGGTGTACGGATCCGCTCATTGACCGCGCCCAGCGTGCCAAAGTGCTGCTGGTCGGAAAGGATCAAAAGGATGTTCGGTGCGGTGGAACCCATTTGCTCGCTAACTGGTCAACTGGTTGAAAGATGACATTCTATTACCGCATCATCCCCCAGTCCAATCAACCCGCTAACGAGCCACAGCGCGGGGTGCGGGCTGCAATCGCAGAACGATGAGGCGGGCATGTAGAACAGAATCTCGACTATATGGGTCCGCGCATACCACAACCGGGGGCCAGATGCCGAAACCGCTGTGAAAAGTACAACAAAGTGCAAGGAAAGGTAATTATGGTACAGGCCGTACCGCTTTAATGGACAATTCGTTCCCTCGTCAGTGCGTCAGTAGAAACCGTCGACGTTCTGGGGCTGTGATTTCGATCTCGATTTGCCAGCGCCGCTGAGGCAGGTACTGTCCGGCTCGCTCGGCCCATTCGATGATGACTACGCCTTCGGCGAGCATTTCTTCGACGGCCAGATCGACGAACTCTTCCGGGCCGCCGAGGCGGTAGAGGTCGAGGTGATAGACCGGCAGGCGGCCGGAGTATTCGTGGACGATCACGTAGGTCGGGCTGCAGACGACGCGGGTGTCGGCCACGCCCAGGCCTGCGGCCAGGCCGCGCACCAGGGCGGTCTTGCCGGCGCCGAGGGGACCGATCAGGGCTACGCAGTCGCCTTTGGTGAATCGCGCGGCAAGCTCTGCGCCCAGGGCCTGCGTGGCCTCGACGCTATCAGTGGTGAAGACTTCTTCTCGCGCGCGGGCGTTCATGTGCTGTGCTGCCAGCCTTTGGGTTGCAGAAGCGTGCGGCCGCCGTCGGGGGCGATCAACACCACCTCGGGAGCCATGGTGATCGTGCCGACCCGCGTGGCGCTCGTGCCGGCGGCGCCTTGAGCTACCAGGGCCGCGGCCTGACCTGCCGGCAGCGTGAAGAGCAGTTCGTAATCTTCGCCGTCAGACAGGGCGCCGTCGAGGGTGCTGTCGGAGGCCACGGGCATGTCGGCGGCCATGATCTCAGCGCCGAAATGCGAGGCCTTGCAGATGTGATGCAGATCGGCGGCCAAGCCGTCGGAGATGTCGATCATCGCGTGCAGGTCGCAGCGCCGGGCGATGTCGAGCCCCTCGGCGATGCGCGGAGTGAACGTCAGGTGCTTCTCGCCGCGCCACGAGCCGCCCAGGCTGCCGGTGACGCAGATGGCGTCGCCGGCCCGCGCTCCGCTGCGCAGCACGGCCCCGTGCGGACCTGGGCGGCCGATGATCGTCACGCTGATGGCCATCTTGTCCGCCCACGAACCGACGTCTCCGCCCACCAGCGGGCAGTTGAACGCGTCGCCCGCCTCGCGCAGGCCGGCGTAGATCGCCTGGCAGTCCAGTTCGCTCATCCCCCGCGGCAGGGCCACGGAGGCGACCGCGGCCGTGGGCACGCCCGCCATCGCCGCGATGTCCGAAAGGTTCCGCGCCATGGCCTTGCGACCTGCCGCCATAGGCCCGTCGCGGTCGAGCATAAAATGCACGCCGTCGAGTACCTGATCGACGGTGATGAGCACATCATGCCCGCCGATCTTAACGACCGCGCAGTCGTCTCCCGGCCCGACGGGCACCACGCCGGAGTCAAACCGGCTGCGCCCATAAATCCACTCGATGAAATCCAGTTCTCGCATGCTCTATTATCGGAAGAGCTTTTCGAATTCCGGCAATGTCAGCCCAGCCTGCTTGATTATCTTGCCCAAGGTCTTCTTCCGTGTCATTGGATGTCGCGGCACAGCCACGATACCCGGAAAGTTCGGATGAACAAGTATATGGTGCCCACCTCCGGGGCTTGTTGCCCGAAGAGACCATCCCGCTCGTTCGAGCGCCTTCAGGACACGATTAGTTGGACGGGGCACAAGCTTGGGCACGGGTGTTCCTCATGCCCGTATGCGCTTGCGCTGCTGCGGTTTCATCGAGACGTGAATGCCTTGCCGCTTCAGATCCTCGTGCGCCTCAAGCCACCCTTCAATCGCATCTTTGGCGTTGGCAAGCGTCTCCTGTAATGTATCGCCATCGGTAATACATCCTGGCAATCCGGCCACCGTGGCAACATAGCCTCCCTCATCAACGTCCGCTTCAACTTCCACCTGATAGGAAAAATCCCCCACAGCCACTTCTTCCACGCGGTGAACACTCATGGCAATGACTTTCCGACGCAGATCATGCTCAAGACCCGCAATGTCCACAAGATGAGAGAAGCGGTATTGGCCGGGACTCATGACTGTATCCATCAGATTGCTCTTGTCAGTTACCAAATGGATCGTGTCCGGGCTGCTGATCAGCCTGCAAAATCCCAACGGTTGGATAATTTCCGGCAGCTTCTTCCGGAGGAACTGGACGCACTTGCCAACACGCTGGAGAGTGAGGCCTTCGTCAAGAAATTGCTTAACCGTCTGGAGCGCCAGCAAGTCTTTGTATGAAAAAAGCCGCCGCGAACCTTTGCCCATCGCAGAGCGAATGGAAGGTTTCACCAAGCCTATCTTGTCCCAATACCTAATTTGCCTCGGCGTCGCCTCTATGATCTGGCTTGCCTGACTTGTATTGAATGCCTCTCTTGATACGTCAATTGTCTTCATGAGCGTGTCCTTGTAATGACATTAATGTCATTATAAAGACAGGGTCAGTAGTGGCCAACACATTTCTGCAAATTATCGCAGTCGCCCCTTCCAGAACTTGAGTTGCTGGCGTAGTTGCTTTGCGCCGGCGGCGCCGGTTGGGCTATAACGCGATACAACGTTGGCGGCGCCCAGATGGGCCTGCACGTCGGACGTCACCTGCGGGCAGGCTTCCTGCAGCGTTTCCAGCGGGAGCTGCGCGAGCGTCACGCCCTGCTGTTCAGCGCGGGCGACGAGGCGGCCGACGATGCCGTGGGCCTGGCGGAAGGGCACGCCCTTGCCGACGAGGTATTCGGCCAGCGACGTCGCGTCGAGGAATCCGGCTTCGAGATCGCGAGCGATTCGGTCGGCGTTGAAGGTCGTCGTCGAGACCACCCCTGCCGCGACGGCCAAGGCCTGCTTCATCGCCGCGACGCTGGCGAAGGCGAATCGCTTGTCATCCTGCAGGTCGCGGTTGTACGCCAGGGGCAGGCCCTTGAGCAGCGTGAGCATGCCGGCGAGGTTGCCAATCGCCGTGGCGGCCTTGCCTCGGATGAGCTCGAGCGTGTCGGCGTTCTTCTTCTGGGGCATCATCGAGCTGCTGGTGCAGTACGCGTCGGCCAGCGTGATGAACCCGAACTCGGTGGTCGAGTAGACGATCCAGTCCTCGGCCCATCGCGACAGGTGTACGGCCAGCAGCGCACAGTCGAAGCAGAGTTCCGCGAGAAAGTCGCGGTCGCTGGTGGCGTCGATGCTGTTGCGGCTGACGGCCGCGAAGCCCAGCAGCTCAGCCGTCCGCGCGCGGTTGAGCGGCAGGCTCGTGCCGGCCACCGCCCCGCTGCCCAGCGGGCAGACGTCGATCCGAACCCGCGCGTCGGCCAGGCGATCGGCGTCGCGCTGGAGCATCTCGACGTACGCCAGCAGCGCGTGGCCGGCCACGATCGGCTGGGCCCGCTGCAGGTGCGTGTAGGCGGGCATGACGATATCACCCTGCTTGTCGGCCAGCGTCACCAGCGCCTTCTGCAATTTCGTGATGGCCGAGGCGATGTCGTCCACCGCGTCGCGCGCCCAGAGGCGCAGGTCCAGGGCGACCTGGTCGTTTCGGCTGCGTCCGGTGTGGAGCTTGGCCCCGGCGGCGCCGATGCGGTCGATCAGCGCCTTCTCGATGACCATGTGGATGTCTTCGAGCTCGATACTCATGGGCAGTTGCCGGCCGGCAATGGCCTTGGCGATGCTCTTGAGCCCGCGGCGAATCTGGCGGAACTCGCCCTCGCTGATGAGCCCGACCTCGCTGAGCATCTGAGCGTGGGCAATCGAGCCGACGATATCGTACGGCCACAGGTCGTGGTCGACGTCGAGACTGGCGACGAACTGCGCGGTCACCGCGTCAGCCTGCGCCGTCAGCCGCGCCTGCCAGCTCTTGGAACCGTCCTGCGATTTGTCCTTTTTCGCGGCCATAAGATCGTTCCTTTGCACGGATGGTAAGACCGCGCGCCGCGGGTGTCAATCGTGGCCCCCCCGCCATCGAAACTACCACAGAGACACAGAGACGGATGAGGTGAAAGAGCAGCGTGCAATCTGCCGGGTGCCGTGGCGCGCAGGGCCGCAGGCCCGGAGAGCCACGATCCCCGGGGGCTAGCGCCAGTCGTGGCTGTCGGCCTGAAGGCCTCCCGCCACGGCACCCCTTAGCTTCTTTCTCCAATCTTTCCTCAGCGTCCTCAGCGACCTCTGCGGCTAGCACCCGGTTTCCGGTTGGAAATTCCCGCCTCGCTTCATACCATGCAGGCATGTCGAAAGTTTCCGCATCACCGCGCGGCACGTTTACCGGCGAGGTGCTGGCCAACGAGCAGGTTTGCGACGGCCATTACCGCCTGATCCTCGACGTGCCGCATTTTCCGCCCTCGCGGCCGGGGCAGTTCGTCCAGCTCCAGTGCCGATACCCCGGCGAGCGTGAAGGCGTCCACGTGGTCGAGTGGCCGCCGGGCCAAGCCCCCAAGTTCACGCAGGCGGAATTGACCGACCGCGAGCCTTTCTTGCGCCGCCCGCTGAGCCTGGCCGGCCGGCGCGACCACGCCCGCGGCGCCGTCGAGCTAGACATCCTGTACCGCATCAGCGGCACGGGCACGGCATGGCTGTCCGGCGTGACGCCGGGCAAGAGCCTCAGCGTGCTGGGCCCGCTGGGCAACGCGTTCCCGATCGACGCCGGCAAGCCCGCGGCCGCACTCATCGGCGGCGGCGTGGGGATTCCGCCGATGCTGTACCTGGCGGCCGCCCTGCAAGCGGCAGGCAAAAAGACCGTGGCCTTCAACGGCTCACGAAGTTCGTGCCTGCTGCCGCTGCGACTCTTGCCGGCAGGCAAAGTGCGGCCGGACGGTCTGCCGTCGCACTGCATTGCCGAGTTCGCGGCATGGGGCGTCGACGCGGGCGTGGCGACCGACGACGGATCCCTGGGCTTCGCCGGCCTGGTCAGCCGCCCGTTCGAGCAGTGGCTCGATCAACAGCCGCAGCCCGATCGCGACCTGGTCGTCTACACCTGCGGTCCCGAGCCGATGATGAAGGCCGTCGCTGAAATCTGCATCTCACGCAACATCCAATGTTATCTGTCACTCGAGCGTCACATGGCCTGCGGCATGGGCACGTGCCAATCCTGCGTGTGCAAGATCAAAGCCGACACTCCCCAAGGCTGGAGCTTCAAACTCTGCTGCACGGATGGACCCGTTTTCGACGCTCGCGCGGTAGTCTGGTAATTAGCCGCTGAGGTCGCTGGCGGGGCAAAAACTGGAATGATGGAATATTGGAATAGTGGAATAACAACCACAGCCAGTCGCGCAATTCGATTATTCCCATCATCGCGGGTGCCGTGGCGCGCAGGGCCGAAGGCCCGGAGAGCCACGATCCCGGACTCCTGCCAGCGCGGGCGACGGTCCACTCGCTCACGGTCGTGGCTGTCGGGCTTCGCCCTCCCGCCACGGCACCCGCCGCAAAACCCGTCGAGCAAGCTCGACCGCTAACTACCCTTGAGCACTGGTCGCGTCACAGGCCCTGTGGGGCGGGATGCCGACCTCGTTGTGGGTTGCATGGCGGCGGGGTTGATTGGGGCGGGGGGTTTCCAGTCGGCGGCGCTGATGCGTTCGATGGCGGCCTTGATGGCGGGGTCTTCGGGAATCGTGTTGTCGATCTTGAAGAGCTGGGCCTTTGTCGAGGCGATTTGCCAGCGGCCCTGGTCGTCCTGGCGCATCTCCATATCCACGCGGCCGAGGCGCTGGACATAGTCGCCGGTCTGGACGACCAGCACGTCGCGCCCGTCGGGGCCTTTAGATCGGGTGCCGCGGTCCATGCGGTTGTGGTCGTGTCCGCCGATGATCAGGTCGATTCCGGCGACCGAGCGGGCCAAGGCCAGGTCGCCCCAGGTGCCGATATGCGTGACAGCGACGACCACGTCGGCCTGCTTTCGCAGCAGCGGCACGATCTTGCGGGCCGTCTCGACGTCTCTTGCGACATCGATCTGCTTGCGGGTCTGCGCGTTCTCCTTAACCGTGCAGAGCCCAAAAAACGCCACGCGCAGCGGACCGGCCCGCTCGATGATGTACGGGCGCAGGAGACATGGGCCGTCTTTGGTCGTGACGTTGCTGGTGAGCATCGTGAAGCGGGCGTGGCCGGCGAACTTGCGGAGCATGGGCACGCCCATGTAGAAGTCGCCGTTGCCGGGGGTCATCACGTCGAATCCCATCTGGTCCAGCAGCAGAAAGTCGGCGATCCCCTGGCGGCGGGCGCTCAGGGCGTCGCCGCGGCTGGTGACGTCGCCGGCGTGGACTGCAAAGGTGCGCACGCTGTTGCCCGCGGCGCGCTGGCGGGAAATCAACGTGGCCAACCGCGCGTAGCCGCCGGTTTCTCCGTCGGCCCCATACGCCAGGATGCGCCCGTGCGTGTCGTTGATGTGCAGGAATGTCAGGGTGACGTTCTGCGTCGCGGGGCGGCTGGTAGCCGACAACGATGCATCCTGCCCGACGACCGGATGAAGATTGCAGGCAAGGCCCGCCGCCAGCGCCAGGCAGATCAGGGACAGCAGATATTTCTTGTCGTGCGTTCGCATAGGCATGATTTTATCAAACCCGCATGAAACCCCCTAATCCCTTGAAACGTTGTATAATAACGTGGCGGGAGGACTAAGCCCGACCGCCACGACCCCGGCGAAGAATGCGTGCCGGGAGTTCGGGGATCGTGGCTCTCCGGGCCTGTGGCCCTGCGCGCCACGGCACCCTTGGTACCTGCGGCCCTGCGCCACAGGACCTTGCTTTACCTGAGGACTTACTGGAATTGGTTGAACCTATTCGGAACGAACTATCCGTTCAGGCGGAGCGGGCGCTGCTGGTGGCGGTCATCCTGCCTGGAAGCACCGTGGACCCACTGGACCCGCTTGGGGAACTGCGAGCGCTGACGCGCACGGCAGGCGGAATCATCGCCGACGAGATCGTCGCCAAGCGGCACGTGATCCATCCGGGCCTCTATCTGGGCTCGGGCAAGGCCCAGCAGATCGCCGACCGGGCGCACCAGAACGAGATCGACGTGGTGATCTTCGACAACGATCTGTCCCCCGCGCAGATCCGCGACCTGGAGGAGATCATCGGCTGCAAGGTCATCGACCGAAGCGAGTTGATCCTGGACATCTTCGCCGCCCACGCTCGCACGAGCGAAAGCCGTCTGCAGGTCGAGCTCGCCCAGCTCGAATACACGTACCCCCGCCTGCGGCACATGTGGACGCACCTGGAGCGGACGGCCGGCGGGCAAGTCGCCAGCGGCGGCATCGGCACGCGAGGCCCCGGCGAAAAGCAGCTCGAGACCGACCGGCGCCTCGTGCAGAAACGCACGCAGCGGCTCAAGCAGGAACTCCAGCAGATCGACCGGCGCAAGGTGCGCGAGGTGCGCAGCCGCGGCGAGGCGTTCGGCATCTGCCTGGTCGGATACACCAACGCCGGAAAGAGCACGCTGATGAACGCCCTGACCGGCGCCGAGGTGCTGGTGGCCGACAAGCTCTTCGCCACGCTCGACACCCGCACGCGACAGTGGGACCTGGACCGCGGCCAGACCGCCCTGCTGTCGGACACCGTCGGTTTCGTGCGCGACCTGCCGCACCACCTGGTCGCCAGCTTCCGCGCGACGCTGGAAGAGGCCATCCACGCCAACCTGCTGCTGCACGTGGCCGACGCGTCCAACGAGCGGCTCGAGAACGAGATCGCGGCAGTCAACAAGGTGCTCGTCGATATCGGCTGCGCCGACAGCCGCCGCATCCTGGTCCTCAACAAGATCGACAAGATCATGGACCCGATCGTCCACATGGTGCTCAATCGCAAGTACCCCGAGGCGATCAAGATCTCGGCGGCCACGGGCAAAGGCGTCGAGCGGTTAATCGAAGAGGTGCGATACCGCGTCACCGGCGGCAACGTCAACGTGACGCTGCGAGCCAATTGCGGAAACGGAAAGCTGATGCACTACATCGGCCGCCACGCCGACGTTCAGTCGCAAACCTACGACGGTCAGACCGCCAGCATCACCGCCGTCATGCCGGCCGTGCGCCTGGAAGGCCTCGAAGAGTTCGGCGACGACGTCGAGATCGTCAACAGCAGCAATGGCGACCGATAGCCCCCTATGGAGTGCGGCAGCCTTAGCTGCCGCTTTGGTAGTTGTTAGGCCGCCGAAAAACTTCCAAAGCGGCAGCTAAGGCTGCCGCACTCCAAAGTCCCTTGCCTGAACGCTGCTTCTGTGCGAGCATGTTCCCTCTTATAAGGACAAACCGCAATGGCCACAGCAGACGGTGTTCATGCGATGGTGCCTCGCGAGAAGATGGATCTGGGCGCCCGGAAGCTGCGCGACGCGTACGCGATGGTGCCCGGCGCGCCGCTGTATAAGAAGGAGTTCGGGTACTACTGCCTGGACCGCTGGTTCAAGGAAGGCCTGGCCCCCGACGCCGATTTCGCCAAGGAGTTCGACTACGACCCGCCGGGGCTGACCGGCTTTGGCGGCCTGGGCTGGTGCGAGCCGGGCTACCTGCCCAATTTCGAAGAGAAAACTGTTGAGCAGCTCGACGAGTACGACATCGTGCGCGACTGGGCGGGGCGCACCGTCAAGTTCTTCAAAGGCCGCCGCAACGGGTTCATGCCCGAGTACATGGACTTCCCCGTCCACGACCGCAAGGACTGGGAAGAACTCTGCAAGCCACGCCTCGACCCGACGACCAGCGCCCGCTACGAAGGCCTGGGCGATCACATGCAGCGCATCACCCCGTGCATCGAGCGCGGGTGGATGGTCAATCAGAGCATCGCCGGGGCCGGCATGTACCTGCGGGCGATGTTTGGCGTGCAGAACATGATGCTGGCGTTCTACGACATGCCAGACGTCGTGCATGACATGATGGCCACGTGGCTCAAGCTCGCCGACGCGGTGACGGCAGCGCACCAGAAGCTGGCGACGTTCGACCAGCTCTTCATCGCCGAGGACATCTGCTACAACCACGGCCCGCTGGTGGGTCCCGACATCTTCAAGGAGTTCTGGTGGCCGTACTACCAGCAGCTCATCACCAACATCAAGTCGCGCCAGATCGACCAGACGCGCCACATGTACATCCAGATCGACACCGACGGCGACTGCCGCCCGACGATTCCGTGGTATATGGAAGAGATCGGCATGGACGTGATGAGCCCGTTCGAAGTCGCCAGCGGCTGCGACGTAGTCGAGCAGTCCAGGCAATACCCGAACCTGGTGATGACCGGCGGCATTGACAAACGCGTGATCGCCCTGGGCCCGCCGGCGATCGACAAGTACCTCGAGCGCGTGATCCCACCCATGCGCGAGAGAGGCGGATACATTCCCACCAGCGACCACGGCGTACCCGAGGAATGCTCGCTGGAGAATTATCGATACTATCGCAAACGCATTGTAGAGCTCGGCGGGAACTGAACTCGGGAATGTCGCTGATATACCCGCACGTAATCGATCTCGTACTTCTGCGGCAGGATGCTGTCGTCGATCTTGCCGCCCCAGGTTCCGCCTAACGCCAGGTTCAGGATCAGGTAGTGATCCTGGCGGAAAGCGTTGCCGGTTGGCAGGTCGGCTTGGGGGACTTTGTAGGTGAAGTACTTCGTGCCGTCGAAGTAGAAGTCGATCGTGTCGGCCGTCCACTCTATGGCGTAGATGTGAAAATCCTTCCAGGGCTCGGCGGCCTTGAGGCTGTGGCCTAGGCTGGCGTGCTTGCCGTCGGTGTTGGCCCAGTGGACCGTGCCATGCACTTTGTCCGGCGTGTGGCCGACAAATTCCATGATGTCGATCTCGCCGCAGCGCGGCCAACCGATCTTGCGGATGTTCGTGCCCAGGGTCCAGATCGCCGGCCAGACGCCTTTGCCCTGCGGCAGTTTGGCCCGCACTTCGATGCGGCCGTACGTCCACGAAACCTTGCCTTGCGTGGTGATGCTGGCCGAGGTGTAGTCCGCGGTCTTTCCGTCTTTCTGAAAACGTTCGTTGCGGCCTTCAATGATCAGCACGCCGCCTTCGACGCGGACGTTCTCTTTGCGGGCTCGCGTGTAATACTGCTTCTCCTGGTTGCGGACGAAACCGGTCTCGTAGGTCCACTTCTTCGGGTCGGGCAAGCCCTCGTCGCCGAACTCGTCGGCCCAGACCAACTCCCATCCCGCGCGCTGGGCCGCCGGGGCGGTGGCAGAGGCGCCGGGCGGAGCCTTCTCTTGAGCGATGGAAGGGCTGTAAAACGCAAAGGCGCTGAACGCGATGGCGGCCGACAGTGTCGCGGCTGCAGCTATTATTGCCGGTTTCATAGGCACTCCCGGGTTCGCAGGAATCTTATCGCGCACCTCAGGCACATGAAAGGAGCTAATAGGGCCTATAAAGAACGAACTAAGAAGAACGCCTGAAAATAACCTGGCAGGCCAAGGCCCTGGAGGTTTATCATAAGTGTTATAAGTCCCATGGGTCCTATAAGTCCTATTCTTCGTCCTATTCCCAGGAGCCGCCCATGAGCGATGAGGGTCTCATTCCGCCTCATGGAGGCTACCGCGACCTCAAATCTTACCAAGCTTCGGAAATCGCCTACGATGCCACGATGGTTTTCTGCGACCGGTTCATCGACCGCCGCAGCCGCACGCACGACCAGATGGTCCAGGCCGCACGCAGCGGCAAGCAGAACATCGCCGAAGGCAGTGCGGCGTCGGGCACCTCTCGCAAAACCGAACTGAAACTTACCGGCGTGGCCCGGGCGAGCCTGGAGGAACTCCTGCTGGACTACCAGGATTTTCTGCGTCAGAAGGGTCTGCAACTCTGGGACAAGAACCATCCCCAGGCCCAAGCCGTTCGCAAGCTGGCCTATGAACAACACAGGACCTTTGAGACATATCGGACCTATGTGGAGAAGGGCTCAGCCGAGGTGGCGGCCAACACGATCCTATGCGTGATCCACCAGGCCAACTACCTGCTCGACCAGCAGCTCAAACAACTGGAGCAGCAATTCCTAGAGCATCTAGCGATCATCTGTAGCGTATCCGCAGCTACGGAAGTAGCCTTGGCACTCCTCCGCGCTCACGGCCCTGAGAGCTTGGCCGATCACACCAATGAGTTCCTCCAACGTACGCCCGGC
>JBDKTA010000007.1 GCA_039680605.1 Planctomycetaceae bacterium
GGTGTAACATCTTGTTTTTCTGGCAAGAAACTGGGGCTCCGCCCCAGACCCCGGAGTTTATCGCTTTTGAGCTTCGGGCAGATGGGCTCCGGCGCGTGGATGCAGCACGGCAAGGCCGCCGGCGTCGAGGGCAGGCCCCAAACGGAGGCTCACGGGGGGCCGGCTTGGGGCCTGGGGTCCCACGGCGACGGCGGCCGGAGAAATTGAGCAATGGCGTCGGCGGCGGAACCTTTGGTTGCGGCCCAAGGCCGCGTCAGGATCTCTGTGGCAAAGTCGTTGCTGCTACGCGCGCTTTTCGCGAAAGTTTGGGCAAACCCGGCAGTACCCAAAAATGCAGCCGTCTCTTGACGTCGGGATAGCGGGTTGCTACGATTCTTTTCCTTCAGGAAACCCGCGGCTTTTTGCGGGCTAGGCACAGACGGCCTGATTGGCCTCTGTAACTGCAACGCTGTTTTTGCAGCCCCACTGCCCCCATCGTCTAGTGGCCTAGGATATCAGGTTCTCATCCTGGAGACAGGGGTTCGACTCCCCTTGGGGGTATGGGATTGCGGGCCAGTGTTCACGCACTGGCCCGCTTCATTTGGCACACACTCGCAAAAACCGCTTGTTTCAAGGCCTTTCCGGACACCGTGCGATTCAGTGCTACTCATCGACGCTCCGGGCGGCACCGCCTTTCGAAGCGCCGATTCGTCGCCAATCGCACCGGAATTCGCAGCGCCCCCTGTGACCAGTTCGGAGTACTCGCGCAGCACCAGGTCGTAGTGCCGGCGGCTGACCTCGACGCGGTGCCCGATCCAGCTTGACACCTGATATTCCGGGACGCCCAGGCGCAGCCAATTCGTCTCGCACGTCGCCCGCATATTCACGAAAGGTTTTGGAATCGGCTTGAGGCCCGCCCGCTGCACGATCCGCCCGAACTGCGTGCGCATATTCGCCACGTCCGACCGGTAGCGAGTGACGACAAACTCCGCCCCCGCTTCCGCCTGGGCGAACACGTCCAGCAGCAGCGAATACAACTCCGGGCAGATCGGCACATCGCGCACGCCGCCGCCACTGTGGCGCTTTGTCTTTTCCGCCTTGACCCGCAGTTGCTTCGTGGCCCAGTTCACGTCAGCCCACCGAACGCCCAGGACTTCCGAAGGGCAGCGCAGGCCCGCGTAGTACGCCAGGCCGATGATGAGGCGCCACTGCGCATCGGGGCAGTGTTCCAGGACCGCCGCCGCTTCCGCCGCAGTCCAGTAGTGCTGTCGCTCACGGTTCAAGTAGTCACCCGACACAAGGCGTTTAAACGCATTTTCGGCCAGCAGCTTCGCATTGACGGCCGCATTCAGAAATTGCTTTGCACGGCCGCACTCACGACGCACGGTAGCGGGCGAGAGATTGGCCCGCAAGTGAACAACGAAGCCCTCGGCATCAGCAGGCGTCAGGTCCACCAGCAGCTTGTCAGGCCCGAAGTACGCCGCAAGTCTGCGCTCAGCTTGGCGAAGATTCAAGACAGTTCTGCTGGCGAGATCGGTACGGCCGTCGATGTATGACGCCATCCAGGCCGCAAGGGTAGCACGGCGACCCGCCCGAGGTTCGACCAGGCCCACAGCCTCAAGACGTTCTCGCATGTCGTCAGAGACGCCCGCCAACCATTCCGCCGTGCCAGGGGCAAGCGATGATCCCCACTGCCGACACGTCGCCAGGTCCTCGACGTAGCCCTTGACCGTCACGGCCTGCTTAAGCGAGACCTTGCCCAGTCGCACGGATCGACGTATGCCGCCAGGCCCGTAGAACTGCACGATCCGCCCGCCGCTTCTGTCGCTGCTAATGCTGGCCATCCGTCGCCGCCTTTCGCTGTTCGATAAACTGTCGCAGGTCCGCCGCATCATAGCGCACGGCCCGATCAATCCGCACCGCCCGCACGAGGCCACGATTCATCAGGTCCCACAGCTTGCGCTGCGAGATGCACAGAAACTTGGCCGCGTCTCTGGCGACCATCAGCCCGCCCGCAATGTTCGCCCCTGTGTTGCTCATCGCTCATCCTCACTCGCCACGGACGGCCAGTCCTCACGGACGACGCGACCGCTGCTGTAGTCCACGGCGAACACAACGTGCGGCTCAGGACCAACACCCCGCTTTCCCTCAACGCCAAACCACACCACGCCAACCGCCTTTCGCGTGTACAGTTCCTCGTCCTGGCTCACGACCGGCATGCCCGCGTGCGCGTGATCGACGGCCCACCGAGCCACGCCTTGCATGACTTGATTAACGCTCATGCCCGACGACGCGGCGAGTTTCTTGATGCTCCGGGCCAGATCAGCCTCCAGCCGCAGTTCCAACCGTACCATGTTCTTTTCCATGCTTGCTCCTTCCGGTTTA
Source organism: Planctomycetaceae bacterium (assembly GCA_039680605.1). Taxonomy (NCBI): domain Bacteria; kingdom Pseudomonadati; phylum Planctomycetota; class Planctomycetia; order Planctomycetales; family Planctomycetaceae; species Planctomycetaceae bacterium. The sequence goes on from JBDKTA010000007.1 coordinate 2,365, forward strand.
TGCACCGGTATTCGAGCCGGTACTGTACCCGGTACGCTCACCGGACGCAAGCACATTCCCGAACAATTTTCCGCCTCCAAAACGCCCGATTTCAGGCAGGTCAGAACCCCCTTTATTTGCTCTTGACAGCAGGGTGGGGGGGCGGCCCTGCAAACGATTAACCAGCAAAGGCTTGCATCCGTCTTTTGCCCACATACTTTGTGCCAAAGTGCGGATTCTACCCCCGTAATACATAGTGGGGGTAGAAGCGGCGGCGGGGCGACCGCTAAAGCGGTCGCACCCGCCGCTCGCCGACGCCTCCCCGACGTACCGAAGCACACGCCGACACACGCGGTGCGACGCGCTCCAAGCGTCAGGGACACACCGGCCCGGATCGTCCTCGACAGGGACGCACATTCAGGTTCGGAGATCGGGGAGGGGGCGGCGTCCGGAGGTCCCCCCCAGACAGGCGAGGCACAAGCACCCACTGCCGCATTCGGAGCGCGGGCGGCCACGCCGAGGTCAGGGAGGGCACACACCCACAGCGGCGAACACCCGCTGAAGGCACAGCCAGGGAACGGGGAGGCAGGGACGCTCGCCGCCCCCTGCACCCCAGGCACCCCGGCAAAGGGCGAGGACATGACAACGAGCGGTAGCCGTCGAGGGCTTAGGCTCAGGACTGCACGTCCCGATTCGCA
>JBDKTA010000008.1 GCA_039680605.1 Planctomycetaceae bacterium
GCGTCGACGACGTAATAGACTTTCATTTGGCCCCCCTTGCCGCCGCCAAACGGGATTCGGCTGCTGAGGCGTAATCTTCCGCCGCCAGCGATTCCTTCACCTGCGCGCGGGCCTTGGCGTGTTTGCCAGCCGTCGACGGGTCCAGCGGGTCGCTGCTCATGGCTTCGACCGTGAGCTTGCTCGTCATCCGCTTCATGCCCTCAGCCTGCGCCCGTGCGGCGGTCGCCCGCTGACTGAGCTTGTTCACCGCCAGCGACAGGCGCTTGGCCGGCGTGTCATGCACAGCGAGGTCAACCAGCAACGAATTGCCCGGCTCAAGGACGGTCTTTGCCGGGATGCCCCCGCTAAACGTGCGGATCACGTCGCCGGGCTTGCGGCCTTTGGCGTCGCCCTCCAGAGCGATCACCGCGACGGAGTTTTTCAGAGCCTTGGCCATGACCTCTATTCGGCAAAGCCCGCCCAAACGGCTGCGGCCGCCCCTGCAACGAGCAGGGAGCGGCCGCAAGGCCTTGGCATTGAGTGCTGTCGATTACGCCGGGTTGAGCCACGCCGAGGCGGTGACCGACGCCACGCGGCCGGCGACGTACCAGCGCAGGCGCACGTAGCGCTGCGTGATGCCCACCAGCTTGACGATCTGCTCTGCGGCCGTCACGGCGAACCTCAGGCCGGTCGAGGCGTACGTTACGCCGTCGGCGCTTTCCTGGACCTCGCATTCCAGCGGTTCGAGAATGCTGACATGCGCGTCGGCGGTCAGGCTCGACGCGGTGCCCGCCAGCACGAACGCCAGCTTGACGTAGCGGGCGAGGGCCTTGAATCCGATCTCGTACTCAGCGGCCTCATCGACGACGATCCGGGCCCCGGTCGAGGTCCACGTTTCGCCGTCGGCGCTCTCCATCACCTCGACGGCGTAGCTCTCGCTGGCGACGATCGCCGCAGAGGCGGTCAGGCTCGACGCCGTGCCCGCCAGGGCGAAGGCCAGCTTCACGTACCGCTGCGAGGCCACAAACGGGATCGTGTATTCCGTCGCCGCAGCGACGGTGATCTTCGCCCCGGTGGAGGTCCAGGCCTGCTCGTCGGCGCTTTCCATGACCTCGGCGGTGTACGCCTCGTAGGCGGTGATCGCCGCGTCGAGCGTCATCGACGGCTCGTCGCCGCCCAGGGTCGCGACGAACTTGACGTAGCGCTTGGAGGCGGTGAAGTGGCCGCTGACTGCGGCCGCCGCCGCGACGGTGAACTTCAGGCCCGTGGTTGTCCACGCCTGCTCGTCGGCCGACTCGAACACTTCGACAGTGTAGGTCTCCGTGCCGGCCGAGGTCTTGACGGCCGTCACGTCCATCGTGAACTCCATCGGCCCGTCGATTACGCGGCCCAGGTCCACGGTCGATTCGCTGTCGGCGGTAGCCGCGATCACCTGGGCCGACGCCAGCTCCAGATCGGCCGGGTCGAACGCCGCCAGGGCCGTCACGTCCAGGCTGATCGCCATCGGCCCGCCCGCCGCCGTCGCGCCCAGATCCACCGTCGATTCGCTGTCGCCGTCTGCAACGACTGCCTGGGCGTCCATCAGTTCCAGATCGTCGCTGTCGAACAGCGCCAGGTCCGTCACGTCCAGCAGGACCTTGAGCGGAACGTCGCGGTCGGGCTCGAACGCCTCGCCCAGATCGGCGACGGCCTCGCTGTCGCCGCTGGCGGTCACCGCCTGGGCGGTCATCAGGTCCAGATCGCCCGCCGCATGGGCGGTCAGGGCCGTGACGTTCAGATCCAGAAGCACCGGCATGTGCGGGACGGGGGCAAAGCCTTCGCCCAGGTCGATCACGGCAGCGCTGACGCCGTCTGCGGCGAGGGTCTGGGCGTTCATCAACTGGGACAGTACGTCTTTCATGGCATGATCCTCATGTGAGTTTGTGATATCCCGCGCACCTAGCGGGACGCATTGGTCCAATGGTCATTCGGTAAAAACAAAGACGCGCCGTTTGCGGGCGGCGCGTCTTTGCGGCACTTGAACCCGTTCCAACAAGGAACGGAGCAAAAGGACACTTACGGTAAGCTGATCCAGGCCGAGGCCGTCACGGACGGCGTCGTGCCCCCCAGCGTCCAGACCAGCTTCTGGTAGCGCTTGGTGGCGCTGAAGAGCTTGCTGATCTGGCCGACCGCCGCGACGGTCAGCAGCAGCCCCGTCGCGGTCCAGGCCTGCAGGTCATCCGATTCCTGCACCTCGGCGGTGTAGGTCTCGTTGCCGGTGACTGCATCGAGGGCCGTGACGTTCATATCGAGCCGGGCGGCCTTGTCCGGGGTCGGGGCGAAGCCCACGCCCAGATCGACGACGCTTTCGCTGTCGCCGGTTTCGGCCAGCGTCTGGGCGTTCATCAGTTGTTGTAGTGCATCGAGCAAGTCAGTGTCTCCTGAAAAGGGTCCGTGAAAAAGTTACGCCGCCGGCCGCTCTGCCCATCAGCGGCCGGCGGCACGTTTGGCTTACGCCGGGTTACTGTTGAGGATGCCCGCGTAGCGCACGGCGCAGCGGGGGTGATGGGCGGCCATGCCGGCCCGGCCTTCGACCACCGTGATATCCTGAGTGCCGCTCATGCCGCGATCGGCGACTTCCAGGAAGTTGTTGGCGTTGCGGGCCAGGCCCACCACGTCTTCCTCGTCGTTGACGCCGGGCACGAAGACGATGATCGAGCCGCTCACCGACGAGTTGCCCCGCGTCTCGTTGAAGGCCATGATCTCGGCGCCCAGTTCGTCATCGCCGGGGACGATGATCTGAGCCCCGCCGTAGCGGGTCACGATGTTCTGGCCCTGCCACTCGGCCATCGAGATGACCGTGGCGCCACGGGTCCGCAGCACCGAGCCCAGGCGGATCTGCATCGCCGAGCCCATCAGCAGGACCTTGCGCGTGTTGTCGCCGGGCACGCGGGCGATCAGGCCGTCCAGGACTTCCAGGTCGATCGTGCCGCCGTGGGTTCCGGCGTACACCAGGTTGTCCCCGGCGATGCGGCGGTAGAGGCCGTCGAAGCCGGTGGGTCTGGTGGCCGTCGAGCCCTTGATGAAGTTCTTGACGTAGAACCTCGCCGCCGCCTTGGTCTTCTTGGCGATGCGGTCGGCCTTGACGCGGGTATTGCCCGAGAGCTGGCGGTCGATGTTGACCTCGCCGCCCATGATCGCCAGCCGTTCGATCACGGGGTTGTTGATGCCGCTGGTCTTTTCAGCGGCGGTGTAGTCGGCGTTGAGCGCGCGGAAGCCGACGCCGCCCAGGGACGCCTCGCGATTGTATTCGTAGCTGATCGCCTCGGCCGTGTCCTGGAACCGCAGGACGTTGAACAGCGGATTGGTCGCCACGAACGTTTCGACCACGCCGCGAGCCACTGCGTTGGGGGTCATCGCGGCGTACTGAATGAGCAACTCTGCCATGTCTATTCTCCGATACAGGATGTCACGTTGGGACCGGCCGCCACAAGCGGCCGGCCCCGCCGCGATGTCGTCTTACTTCTTCGCCGCTTCGGCCAGGCCGGCGGCGATCTTCTGGGTGGGGCTGAGCTTCTCGATGTCGGCGGCCGAGGAACTGGCGGCGGCCGGGGCGGCAGCGCCAACGTCGGCGGGCTTGAACGCTCCGCTGTCCACGTCGCCCTTGTACGCGGCGGCGGCGGCGTCGACGGCGGCCTTGAGGGCGTCGGGGTCTTCGGTTTCGGGAACGCCCTTGAGGTACGCCGCCGGGATCTTGGGCGCGTTGGCGGCGATGTAGTCGTCGCGGGCCTTGGCGGCCTTGGCCTTGTCGGCCTTGGCCTGCTCGTCCTTGGCGGCAGCGGCGGCGGCCGCGTCCTGCTGGGCCTTGATCGTGTCGGCGACAATCGCCTTGATGGCCGACTCGTCGACGGGCTTGCCGTTGACCTTGATGCCTTCGAGCTGCGCGGCGATCTGGTCGCTGAGGTCCTTGATCTGTTTCTTGGTCATCTCGGCAGCGCCGCTGATGGCGTTGTCGATAATGCCGATGATCTCCTGTCTGTCTTCCGCTGCGATGGCCATAAGCCGTCCTTTCGTTGTTAGCCGGCAGTGTTCCATGCGGCCCGCCGTCGCCGCTCAATAACGTCTATTCGGAATTTCTCTTTGCCTTGCGCTTCTTGCCGGGCTTGTACCCTGGCACCGGCATCCAGTGTGTAAGGCTCAGATTCTTGCGGCCGAATGAATCACGCCAACAACTCTTGCCCTTCGCATTTGGGTGGTAATAGTCCCACATGTAAGTCGACGGGAAGTTCCACGGGCAGAGGCGGCCGTCCTTTTCAACCATCGGCATGGTGCATGCGAGTACAGGCGTTCCGTCTTTGGGCGCTGTGTCTATTGGCTGCCATTCGTTCATAATCTTCTCCACCTATTCCGGACCTACCGGCTCGGCCGGCCCGCCGCGCTGGCCGTCGTACTTCTTGCGGGCGGCGAACATCTTGTCGATGCCCTGGTACGCCTTCTGAGCCTGGCGGCCGTCCATGCCGAGGAACTTTTCGTTGATCCGTCCGGTCGACAATTCTTTGGCCGTTGCCAGCTTCGCCACGAACGGAGCGAGGTTGTGCGTGCAATTGGGGTGGAACGGCGGTCCGCTCGATGGGATCGACGACAGCGGCGGATACTCCCCGCTCTGACCCGAGACGCTGAAAATCTTGCCCACGTAGAAATCGCAGAAGTCCCCGCTGAAGGGACCGGTGATGGTGACCAGGTCCAGCAGCATCGGGTCGCCAAGCTCCTCGCCTGTCTCCTGCAGGCGCTGCTTGGTCGCCTCGCTGACCGCCTGGCGAAGCTGGTAGCTGGCGACCAGCGTGCAGTACTGGGTGACTCGGATGGGATGGTCGCTGCGGCCGGGGGTGATGTACCCGTCCTGAAAGTCGGCGATCTGTTTGAGCTGCTCATCGGACAGTGCGCCGCTTTCGGCGAGCTCGCGGCCGCCCTCGGCCAGGCGGTCCCGCACGTTGCGTGCGATCTTGCCGATGGATCCTCCGCTGATCAGGCCCTTGGCGATCACCGTCGAGAGCTCGGGATTGCTCACCAGGACCTGCTGAGTCGTCGCGATGATGCGCCGGCAGTTGTCGGCCATCGACTTGTTCGCCCCCGCCAGGTCCCGCGCGAGCTGAGAGGCAAACGTGTTCACCGCCCGCTCATTGATCTTCATCCACTGGGCGTCGATCCCACCGGCCAGCGGAGTCTTCAGGCCAATCCGCAGCAGCTCGTTATCCGCCCACGCCGCCCCGGCCCGGTACAGCGGCCCGACGTTTCCGCCTACCCAGCGGTCGGAGGCGATGCCCAGCCGCCGCTCGATCGCCCGCACCTGGGGGATCAGCACGGCGGCCTTGCCACGCTGAAAGTCGGTCCCAGAGAGCAGCCCCACCAGGTCCTTTTGGGCCTGTCCGTAGAGCCGCTGGAGGACGGCCAACTGCTGATCGGATGGTTGGGGTGTCTGCATAGGGGCAAAAATCCGCTTTCGCTACCTCAATCCGGCCCGCCAGAAGGCCCTGCTACGCCGTAGAAATGCCCCTGTGGGGCATTCAAGGGCGTCCGGGCTACAACCGGACGGGCTAAATCAACCTGGGGCCAATTCTCCGCTTTGCCGGATCACCCCTGCGGGGCGGTCTGGGCGTCCGGATCGGCCTGGCTTTCGTCGATCACGCTGGCCGGATCGGCAAATCCGGTCGGCAGGCTCGCGGCCTCTTCGTCGGCCAGCAGTTGGAGCTCTTCCTCGACGACGTTCATGTCGCCGTCATGGATCCACATCAGCGCCCGCTTGCGCGACAGCAGCCCCGCGCTGCGATAGCCGACGATGACCCTCATGTCGTCCTCGGGGTCAGACGGCAGCCCGTCGCTCCAGGTCAGCGACACCGCCTTGACCTCGTAGCGCCCCACGCCCAGGCCGAAGGCGTTGTCCATCAGCATCATCACGCGGATGGACCGCTTGACCGCAGGCGACATGTAGAGGCGCTTGCGCTTCACGCGGGCCATCGTCTGGTTGACCTGGAGCTTGAACTTCTTCCACGTCTCTGCAGAGGTCGCCCCGCCGCCGACGCCCATGAGCACGGGGGCCATCTCCAGCTCGCCGTAGACGCTGTCGCGGGCGTTGACCAGAGAGGCCGCCGCGTCAGGGAGCTTGGCGTCCCACGTGACGTAGCGCATCGCGTCTTTGGACATGTCGTCGACGGCCAGCACGTCGCCGGTCTTCAGGTTGCCCTGGGCGTCGAACAGGCTCTCCAGCGCCTGGGCGACCGGGTCGCCGTGCTTGTCGAGTATGCGGCTGATCTGGGAGCGGCGGTTGTTGACCTCGTCGATCAGGCTGTTCACTTCGCCGCAGTAGTCCGTCGCCCCGACGCCGCCGGTGGAGAAGTTGCAGACCTCGATCACGGTCAGTTCGTCGATCTTGGTTTCCTGGACTTCCTCAATGCCCGCCTCGACGACGGCCAGATCCACGCGGGCCTTGACGGCGTTGCCGTCGAGCAGATACGCCTGGTGGACGATCTTGCCCACCGTGTGCTCGATCACGCGGACGTACTTATTCCCGGCGACCGTCACGACGTACTTCACCACGGCGGCGATGAGGTTCTTGCCCGTGGCGTCGTAGCGGGGGTGGATGTTCTCGGGCGTGATCGAGTCGAGCTTCACCACGCCGCCCTGGACGATCACCTGCCAGTACGCACGGCCCGCCCATGAGGCCGTCGCCGCCGCCTCGTAGTGCATCGTCGCCAGGCTCGACTGCTCTGAAAGACGGGTGATGGCGGCCTTGGCTTTGGGGTCGGAGTCTTCCGGCTCGATCGTCAGCGGCTCGCCGCACAGGAGGTCGGCGTACTTGAGGCTCGCGCGGCCGGCGATGTTCTCGGTGAGGTACATCACATTGGCGGCGTTAGGACCCAGGGCCTTGTAGATGTGCTGGGTGCGGTTGCCCCGGTAGAAGTATTCCTTGTGTCGGCCCTCGTAGATCTGGCGCAGCCCTTCGAGGTTCTTGATGCGAGAGCGCTCCGCTTCGCTCATCCACGGTGCGTTGTTGGTCAGCAGGTCGGGGGTCTTGAACGTAGCCATGAAAAACTCCTGTTACCAGCCGGCGGGCTTTGCCAGCACGCGGGCGGTGCCGCGCGGCTTGGCGTCCCGCGCCGCCTCGACGGCCCACAGCGTGGCCTCAAGGTAGTCATCCTTGATCCACGTCTTCTGGCGCGTGACGATCCCCGTGACGGCGTCGGGGCGGTCCAGTTCGACATTGCCGTCGCGCTTGCCGCCAAACGACGGCACGGATGTTGAGGCGTCCTCGCGATAGTTGGTGAACTCGCGGCGAAGGACGCTGTACGTCGGGCTGGCCTTGAAGCGGCGGGTGATGACCAGGTTGTGCATGAACGTCACCAGCTGCAGCTTGGCCTGGCTGGTCATATGGTCCGCTGACGTGCGCGGTCCGAACCGCTGACCCTTGCACCATTCCCACAGGTCGCTGGCCTGGTACGCTTCGAGCTTGAGACGTCCGATGCCCCACGTGCGGTCGATCTGCAGCAGCTTGTCTTTGATCGGATCGGCCAGGGCGTACATGAACTCCCACGCCCCGATCAGCATGTACATCGAGCCGTCGCAGATCTCGGCGGCGATCTTGTTGCCCCGCTCGTCGAACACGTCGACGGGCATGCCGGTGATGCCCGGTATGACGACACGCGCCACGGCCGCCAGCACCGATCTATCGGGCGTCTTGCTGAAGGCACTGGCGCGGTCGAGCCCGACGCCGACGGAAATCGAAGTGCCCCCTAACATCCCGCGCAGCGCATCGAGTTTTCCGCCCTCGATGATGGCCGGCAGGGAATTGTCAAACAGCGGGTCGATCTGCTCTGCGCTCCAAAGCGCCTCGCCGGATCCCGATGGAATGTTGCAGTGGTTTCGCAGAAACTCCCCGCGCGTCATGTTGGCGTAGCGGCCGCGAACCCACGCCGCCGACAGCCAGGGGTGGATCGGCTCGACGCCCTCTTCCAGACCCTCGCCGCAGCCGCGCTTCAGGCAGTCGGCCAGATCGGCGAAGTGGATCCACACGCAGCCGATGGTGGGGTCCCCGACCATCGGGTCTATCTCGCGCCCCTGCTCGGCAGCCGCAGCGGCCTCGGCCTCAGCCGCTTCAGCACGGTCGCGCATCTGTGCGACCTGGCCGGTGGCATCGCCCATGTTGGAATCGACGATCGTCACGCCGCACCACGCGTCGCCAGTACTCGACGCGCCGGTCTGGAACACGCTGTCGTCCGGCGCTTTGCAGAGCTCCGTGTTGTGGTAGACGTGGATCTTGCGGCCGTAGGTGGACTTCTCGGAGGCCGGGAGGACCTCGATGCGCGAGCCGGTTTTGTGGAAGTGGATCACGTCGGCCAGCAGTTCGATCTCGCCACGGTCGACCAGTTCGCGAAGGGCAGGCGAAAACTGCAGCGTGAGCTTGGCCTCTCCGAAAACGGTCCCCTCGGCCTGGTCTGCCGAGTTGGCCTGGATGACCACCACCTGATTCTTGAACGCCAGGCAGCGGTGGATGTCGTAGCGGTGGGTCATGCCGCTCTTGTCGCAGCGGCGGGGGAAGCAGGGCATGATCGTCAGGTACCGCAGCAGCCCGTCATCCGTGACGGCCAGCAGCTTGCGGATGGCGTCGCGCTGCCACGCGCGGTACGTGCACGGCTGCCAGCCTATCCCCTTGGTGTCGCGATAGCAGTTGGCCTCCACCCAGGCAATATGCTCATCGGCCGCGAAGTGCCGCATCGTCTCGCGCTTTGCGGCGACGGGCTTATCGCCCAGCAGCGCAGCGATCTTCGCCTTGTTGCGGACGTTGGATGGAGTTTTCTTCACACGCGGGGCCATAAGCCTCATTCGGAATTTCTGGCATGAACAGCCGGTTCACCGCAGAGGTCGCTGAGGACGCAGAGGCGATTGAGCTTGGGAATCTTCAAGGGGTTAGTCGTCTTCCCCACTCACTGCCTCTGCGTCCTCAGCGACCTCAGCGGCTAAAAAAAAGGTGCGGCCCGGTGTGAGTGGCACCGGGCCGCGTGGGCTGAAGCTTGGAGTCGGTGTCTCGGGCAAGACGCCCCAGCCCATGCCCGCGCCCGCTGGAGTTTCTTAACAGTCAACCTCTGCGTTCTCCGCGACCTCTGCGGTGAATCCTCATCCCGCTGCGGCCGTCGCGCCCTCGCGGGCGTTGACCAGCCGCTGCCATTCGATCTTGATGGCCGGCTCGTACTTCTCGAAGTTCGGCACGGTGCGGCGGATCGCCTCCATGAGGCAGTCGATCGCGTCCTTCTTTCGCGTCTCTTCGGCCAGGCGGCTGTCCAGGGCGTTATCGGCGAACTTGCTGACATTGATCATCGCGAACACTTCCTGGGACAGGCTGCCCTCCTCGGCGTCTTCGACCATCCGCAGCACGCGGCCGGCCAGCTTCTCGCGCAGCTGCAGCATGTCGGCCATGACGCGCGAGCGGGCCGACACGTACTCCGTGCTCACGGCGTCCTGGCTGGCCTTCTCCGCTTCGTAGCGGCGCTCGGACCAGGTCTTTCCTTCCTTGGGGACGTAGGCCCAGTTCTCGATGGTCTTGGCGCTGGGCACGTCTTTGCCGACGTGGCGGCGCTTGAGCTCGCGGGCGATGTCGCCCGGCGAGTTGCCGGCCAGGTACAGCTCAAACGCTTCGGTTCGGATCGCAGGATCGTAGCTCACGGTTGGACTCCTGTTGGGCTTGCCGGGCGCAGCTCGCCGCCATGGCCGCCACGCGCGTCGTGCGCCGGTGCAGCAGCAGCACGCGCAGCTGGTACATCCGTTCGATGATCGAGTCGCTGGCGATTTCGACTGTGCATGCCGTCATCGGAGTTACCTCCCCGACTGCATGTAGGCCTGGTAATCGCCCCGCACGCGAAGGCGGCTGGCCAGGGCGTCTTTCACGTCGCGCAGGATCCCGCTGAGCATGGCGAACATCGCCAGGTCCTGCTCGCTGACGAACGTCTTGTTGGTCGTGATGTCGAAGAGCATCACGCCCACCAGGTCCATCGCCGCCAGGATCGACAGTTCCTCGTCGCTGAAGGCGTGGCCGTCAGCACCCATGATGGTTCCGACCTTTTCCAGCAGGCTCTTGGCCTGCAGGCCAAGCTCGCGGATCTGCATCGCCCGATTGTCATTGATCGCGCTCATGTGCGCTCCTTGTGTTTCTACCGCCATGCGGCAATAATCGCTTTCACCAGTTCGATCAGCCCCCAGGTCGCCAGGGCCCCGCCCACCGACCAGAGCATCTTCTGGAGGGCCTCGCGTCGGGCGCTCCTGGCCTTGGTCTGTTCGGAAAACCGCTCGATCACGCCCGCCTGCCAGCGCATCAGTTGATCCACGTCGGAGCGGATGGAGGCCACGGCCCCGGCGTCGACGGACGCGCGGAACTCCTCCAGCCTCACCAGCCGTTCGCGGATGTCGCCGATGGACCGCACGTGCGGTGCGATGTCCTGGCGGAATCCGCTCTCGACGGCGCGCAGCTTGGCGTCGATATTCTCCAGCAGTCTCAGGGCGTCGATACCAGCCATGAGGTGATATTCGGAATTTTGCGACGTGGCCCCATGTCACGGGGGGAGCTTACGATTCAGGGACGGGGATCTACCACAGAGGCACAGAGGGCAGGTGAGGTAAGAGGCAAAGGGTCGGCCGCTACGTGCGGTTAAGCGCCGCGCCGGCCGCAAGTCTTTGCACGGGCGGGCGCGGCCGTCCCCGCTCGTCGTAATCGATCAGCGGCGGGGCAACCTCCACGGCCACGGGCACATCCTTCTGCAGCGAACGCGGCGGGGACCAACAATTCCCGTGGCAGATCGGGCATCGTTCATTCTTCGCCGCTGATGCGATGGCGATAAACAGCGGCCCTGCAGCAGCACCTATGATCCAGCCAATGATCGGGATCCAGATGAACAGACCCACGACCGCAGGGACGATCACCAGGAAGAGCAGCAGATCGAGGATCGTCCAGCTACGCCTGGGCTCGACATTGCGATTGCAGATCTTGCAGTACTTCATCGCGTGACTCCCTGTCTCGTACCCGACCCGGTCAGCAGCCAGTCGGCGCTGATGTTCAGGATGATACACGCCCCGGCCAGAAACGCCAGCGGGATCGGCGCCGAGCCGTCCAGGAACGCGGCGGCCTCAGCCTCGCTCCAGCCGGTAAAGTCGGCCAGGTCCTTTACCGTCGTCTCGCCCATCGACTGGCGGATTCTCAGCCCCACGATCTGCGAGACTTCCAGTTCGTTCGACTTGAGCGTGTACGTGTCGGTCATTTTTTATCCTTGCGGAGTCGCTTCATCTTATCGGCTTCGCTCTCGAATCCCGATGGAGGCGTGTAGGTATCGTCAAGAGCGGCGTCGGCAATCTGCACAGCCTCAAGTTCGCGCTTGGCGGCGACCAGTCGGCGCAGTTTCTCCATCCGCTGCATCAGGTCATCGCGCTTCTTCTTCATCAAAGGTTCGGCCTTCTCCGTGTATGCCCGCTGCGTCAAGGCAAGTTCATCCTCAACACGCCGCGCCTCTTCATGGATGGACAGCGCGTCGATGAGCGACCAGTCGAAGCTCCCACGTCGCTTGGGACCTTGGCCGGTGAGCAGCCATTCGGCGCTGACGTTGAGGAACTCACACGCGGAGAAAAAGAACGGAAGAGGCATAGGGCGCTGGCCGGCCAGGTAAAGGCTCACGGCCGAAGTTCCGTAGCCCAGGGCGCGAGAAAATTCAGCCTGCTTAATTCTTCCGAGGGATTCCTTGATCCGGTCCCCGATCTCTGCGGCAAGTTTCGCTTCGTCAACGCCCATAAGAATTCGTTTGCCAGTAGCAATTTTATTGTTGCCAGCCAGCCGAGCTACCCGATATCATTGACTGACAGTTAACAAGTTTCCTGTTTTGGTGACTGTCGGAAAACGAAGCAAGCGAAGGATTCCGTTCCAGACAGGCACCCAGGACAAGCGAGTGTACCATGAACAAGACGTTAGTCAAGTATACGGTGGGGCTGAGGCTGGCCAAGGCCGGCATCAAGACATTTGCCGAAGCGGCGCGTCGGATGAGGATCAGCCGCGCGTATCTCTCAAACCTTCTTTCTTGCAGGCGGCGCAACCCAGACAAGCAGAAGGCCCTGGCCGACCTGTGCCGCTGCAGGCCTCAGGACATCTTCGGCGCGTACACGCATCCATCCCTTTTGAAACACCGAGCCGCTTGAGTGGCGGCAGAACAGGAGTCGAGCCATGAACGAATGGAAAGATTACATCGAGCGGTTTGAAGCGAGGGGATTCGCGGTCTGGACCCGCGCAGCGGCGATGATCGTCGAAGCCGCCACGCTCAGCCAGTACGCCGGGGAGACGGTGGCCCGAATCGTCCGCGACACCCGAAGGCTGACCGACGCATCGAAAGTGAGGTATTGGCGAGATAATCCGTGGACTGAAAATGACGTAGCCAAGGCCATCCGGTCTCTGCGCGGCATGGACCGCGAACTTGACCTGGTCGAGGCGCACATCGCCGACGCCGTGCGTGATGGGCACCTCGAACGGATCAAGGATCAGAAGTGGCAGGCGCGCGTTGAAAAAGCAATCGCTGCATCGCAGCATCTTCTTGATCTTGTAACGGGGAAGAACTCGCAACTGCCTACGCAACTCAAGGCCCGTCGCACCCGCAAGGCGGTGCAGGCATGAAGATCCCCGCCATCAAAAACAAGAAGCTGTTCAACGCCCGCCTCAAGGCCATTCGCGCCGCAGGCGGCACGATCAACCTGATCACCTATCCGTCGCAGACGGATGGCCTGACCGAGTTCGAAGTGCAGATTTCATTCAAGGCCAGCGACACCTTCACGCTGACCCACACGGCGCTGTCGACGGACTTCGCAACCGCGTTCGCCCTGGCCTTCGACCGCACGGGACTGGCGGTGCAGGCATGAACACCATCGCCGATCTCAAAGACAAGCTCCACGATGTTGGCTTCGAGGCGCGAAACCTCACGTCGCGGACCAACGCGGCGGCGCGGTCTTCAGGAGTCGAAGTGCTGACGGCGCTCAGGGCAGTCGGATCCCTGATGATCAGAGCAGCGACCTTGATCGAACTGGACAGCGTTGGAACGCATCCGTGGGGACGGATCGAATCGGCCTGCATGGCTGCCGACGAGGCGATGATCAGGATTAACGAGGCCGACGCCGCCATCGCGGCCGGAGAGGACAAAGGCCCCGGCTACGCCCCCGTCGTCGGCGAGAAGCTCAAGGTCCACATCATGCGCCTTCTCAAGGCCAGGGGCATCAATACCTTCACCCAGGCGGCCGGTCTTCTTGGGATCGGCAGGCCAGACATGAGCAAGCTGGCGCGCGGCGTGTGGAGATCCGCCCGCTACCGCGCAGCCCTGGCGGATCTGTGCGGCATGAGCGTGAGCGAACTGTTCGACATCAGCAAACCAACGGCCGCTTGAGTGGCGGCCTCTGTAATTTCAGATTTGAGATTTGAGATCTCAAAGCGAAAGGAGTCGGCGATGACCAAGGCAAACGGAATTGCGGTAGACGAGGCGGCGGCCAAGGGCGAGGCCCGCAAGCTGCCCGATGAGTTCATGATCCTCGAATTGTTCCAGACCAGCGGCCTTGTCGTACTGGGCCCCACCGACGTGGAGCGGGCCACGGGCATCAGCAAGGGCACCATCTCGGGCAAGCTCCGCTCGCTGGCCGATGGCGGGTACCTGGAGGAAGTCACCGCCGGCAAATATCAGATCGGCCCGCGCCTCTTCCAGATCACCACGGCCTACATCGGCTGCGTGGCCGCCCAGCTCGTGCAGCTGCAGGCCCTGACCGACCAGAAGGTATCGGCCGTGCTGGGCGCTCTGCAGAACATCAAGGGCGCGTTCACGTTCGGCCAGGGTCAGGAGGGTCAGTCGTGAAGCACGTCGGAACCTACTACAGCGGGCTCGATCTTTGTGACGGCGGCAACAGCGGACCGAACGGATGCAACCCGGCGCAGCCTCCACAGGCCGCTCATGGACGAGCGGCCTTGCGCCTCCGCTGGCCTCTGACCGACCGGGGCACCGTGCTGGCGGCGGCGCTGTTCGCCGCCCTGGCCTGCGCCGTCGGGGCGGGCATCCAGCACGGGCGGCGTCAGGCGCGACAGATGACCGCCGCGCCGATCCGGCCGTACCTCAGGCCCGCGCCCAGGCGAGCCGACGTGTACCCGCCTCTGCTGGACTGGAGCGCCCAGCCGGTGCAAGGGACCAGCCTTCGCCAAGGCTTCGGCGGGCAGGCCCAAGGGACCGCAGCGACCCCAGCGACAAAGCCTGCGGCTCCCCGTCAACAGTCTTCCTCTGCGACCTCCGCGACCTCTGCGGTGAGTTCTTCCCTGATCTGGCGGGCGGTGGAGTACACGCACTATCGCGAGAGCCGCTACGGGATGGATCCCCGCAGCGGGCGCGGGCACGTCGGGCAGGCCGGCGAGCGCGGCGAGTTCCAGCTTACCCCGATCTGGCTGGACGATTACTACCGGCTCTTTCGCGTCAGGCTCGACCCGCACGCCCCGACGCCCGTGCTGCAGCAGGCCGTGGCCAACTGGTACGCCGCGCGGGGGCGGCGCTTCGGCGACATCGACAGGCTTTACGAACTGTACCGAACAGGGAGCTAGGCCCATGCATCAGGAACAAACCATCAGCGTGCCGCTGTCGCTGTTCAACGCCCTGTACATGCAGGCCCGCCAGGCCCCGCCGTGCGGCGAGCGCTGGGCGGCGTTGAAGCTGGCCCGCCGCCTCTACGAGCGGCACCTCAAGGCCGACATCAAAGCCGCCGCCCGCTACGAGACGTGGCGGCGCCGGGGGCTGCTCATGCAGCTGCGCCGCGACTTCACCCGCGACGAGGTCTTCTACACCATCGCCCAGGCGATGTTCCCCCAGTTCAGCGACAGCCGCATCCGCCTGGAACTCGAACTGGCCGAGCGCTTCGCAGCGGAGGGCCGGCGATGAACTTCGGCGAACTCACGCCCGAGGAGCGCGACGAGATCAACGAAGCGATCTTTGGCCATGCCTACGTCGCACTTAGGGAAATCCTTCGGCCGCTCGATGAACACGAGTTCGAAGTGCTGAACACAAATTGCCCGTGCACGCCCTTCGGCGGGCGGCCTGTCAAGCGCGTCGTCAGCCACACCATCGAGAGCAAGCCCCTCAGCAATATTAGACAGCAGGACCATGACCAAATTCGACACGTGTCCAATTTGGAAAAGTCAATAGTTATTAGACAGGAGAAGAATGATGGCACGGAAAGCCTCTGACAGCAAGAGCGGCAGCATTCCAGAGTTCATGATCCAGGCCGGGCAGCATCAACTGGACAAGTTCAAGCTGGTGAGCAAAGACCTGCGAACGGCCTTCACGCCTGGCAACATCGACAAGGCTGTGATGATCGTCAACTACATTCACCAGTCGATCCAGGACATGAGCCTCAGTGGGGGCATCATGGCCGGAGAGTTCCTCGTCAGCCTGAAGATCAGCCTCACCACTCACGGAGAGTGGATGAAGTTCTGCAGCGAAAGATTCCCGACCATATCGCACCGAACCATCAACCGATGGATGCAGCGGTACCTGATCTCCTCGGGTGAGAAGAAGCCCAAGGAACTGCCGGCCATCAGCGACGACGACGCCGACGATGTGGAACTTCTCGACGCCATGATGAACCCCAAGTCCGAACAGGACGACAAGCTCCCCCGCGCCGCCCTGGTCGATCACAACAAGAAACTCCGCAAGGGCATCGAGAAGGGGCAGGAGCAACTGGCGGCCCTCAGCGAGCAGGTTGCCGAACTGACTCGGAAGCTTGAGCAGGCGCAGCAGGGCTACCAGATCCCCGAGCACGTCAAAGACGAGACGCTGCGCGTGGAGCATCTGCGAAACCAGTTCTGGGGATTCGTCAAGGCCTGGAAGTACGCCCTGCCCCGCAAGGCAGACCTCATCAAGCTTCACTCCGCGCTTTATTCCGAACTCAGGGATGAGATGAACGACCTGTGGATCAACCACTTCGGGGACTTCGTGCAGGAAGTCGTCGACAACGAGCTTGTTGCCAAAGCCAAGAAGGCGCGTAAGGAATAACGTGGCTATCGATCCGGTCATCATAGTCGAGATGGTTGCCCGCCTGGCGACCTGCGCCCGCCGCAGCGAACGCGGCGACGTGGTGTCGTACTACGCGCGGCTGTGCGGCGTGACGGCCGCCACGATGCGACGCGCCGCCGCCAATGCCGGGGCGTCCTTCGGCTACAAACAGCGGGCCGACAAGGGCGTCGTCAAAGACGCCGATCGCGCTGCGGCCTGCGAGGCCGTCGCCAACATCATCATCAAGTCAGGCGGCCGGATGCCCGCGTGGGTCGCCATCGACCGCGCTATCCAGATCGGCGTTCTTGGACCGGAGTTCGGCCTCAAGCCTCACCACGTGCAGCGGCACATGAGGATGCTCAAGGCCGGCGGAGTCGAGGCCGTCGAGGCCTCAGGACCCAAGAGCAGCCGCGTGATCAACTGGGGCGCTGTCGGCCACGTGCTGCAGATGGACTCGACCAACTGCAGCCAGTGGTTCTTCACCGAGCCCACCGGCGAAATCCGCTACACGCGGCGGGGCGAAGTCTACCGCAACAAGCCTGCAAAGACCCCTCCGGTCATCCGCTACGCCGCCATCGATCCCCCCAGCGGCATGTTCCGCGTCCGCTACTACCAGACGGCCGGTGAGTCTGCCGACATCACGCTGCAGTTCCTGTACTTCGCGATGACGCCCTCGGCCCTGGGCGACCGGCTGCCCATGGCAGGCCAGCCCGACGTGCTCGTGCTGGACAAGGGGCCCGGCAACAAGTCCTCGGCCGTGCTGAACGTCTGCCAGGCCCTGGGCATCGAGCATCGCACCCACGCCGCCGGCCACTCATGGGCCAAGGGGCACGTCGAGGGCCTCATGCGGCTGTGGGAGCAGTTCTTTGAATCGGAGCTCATGCTCTGGCCGGCAAAGAGCCTGGACGAACTCAACGAGCGGGCAGAGCTCTACAACGCCCGCTTCTGCCAGACCCGAATTTTCACCCGCACCAAGTCCACGCGAACGGCCCACTACGCCGCCAACCGCACGGCCATCGTCCTGCCGCCGGCGTGGGATGTGTTCGTCGAGATGGCGACCTCCACCCGCGAGACCCGCAGCGTCGCCGGCGGGCACCTGATTTCCTATGAGGGTCATGAGTATTACGTAGGCACGTTGCAGGGCCTGGCTACCGGCGACAGCGTCGAGGTCGCCAAGGCGGTCCTGGAATGGGACGAGCAGACCCGCCCGGTGAGGATCTATCACGACGGCCAGATGATCATCGAACGCGCCCAGGTCAAAGACGCCTCGGGCGTCTACGCCGATCACCGCGTGTACGAGAAACGCAGCGACGCGATCCTTGAAGCGGCGGCGCAAGATCGCGAGCTTCGCCTGGCCAAGCCCGTTCCGCCGCTACCCCAAGCGGACATCGAATCGATCAAGCCCATGCCCGTGGCGGCCGGGCATCGGCCGGCCGTCATGCGGCCCGCCCAGCCGGTGCGGATGTACGCACGCACCGACGCGCTATTGAAGCTCTCCGACAAGATCGGCCGCGAGCTGACCCGCTTCGACGTGCACGGCCTGGGCTGGGGCGAGAGCGTGTCTGCGGCGCAGATCGCGGCGGCCGTTGCCGACCTGTCCCGCGGGGCCGACAAGGGCGAAGGCCGCAACGTCGCTGCAGGATAGTCCCTGGAAAAAGAGTCGGGCGGTGAGTGCCGCCCGTGAACGCTGGAAGTTTTTGACCGTTAACACGAGGAGTCGAACGATGGACCTGAATCGCAAGTGCAAGGATTTCTGGGGCCTCAACCCCGCCGCCACGCCATTCGGCAAGCACATGGAAGACGAAGGCGGCATGTTCGTCTGGCCTGCTTTTGAAGACGTAGTCGAAAAGATCGTCCACGTCATCAAGCACCGCTCGTTTCTGGTGATGAGCGGCGAGGCCTGCAGCTGCAAGACGGCCGCGTGGAGCCACGCCAAGCGGCTGCTGGTCGAGGAGAGCATCGCCCCCAAGTTCTCCCAGCCGATGGGGCTCAATCCCAGCAAGTACAACGAGAGCACGATCTATCACGCCATCGTCTACTCGATCGCGCCTCCGGACGGATCGGCACAGTCGGCCTTCAAGCGCACGCGCGAGGACCGGGCGCACCAGTGCCGCCAATTGCTGGAGGCCCAGAACGCCCGCCAGGTGCCCGTGGTGCTGGCCGTCAATGATGCACACGACTGCCAGCTTGCCTTCCTGAAAATGTGCAAGCGGCTCTGGGACGATCTGTACGGATTCGACCGGCTGCTGAGCGTGATCCTGATCGGCCATCCGTCGCTGCTGGCCATGGCCCGCTCGTGCAAGGAAATCGACGAACGCATGGAGATCGTCGAAATGCCCGACCTGGGCGACTCGCTTGAGGATTATCTGGCATTCGAGTTCAACCGCTGCGGCAGCGAGTCGATGCCCATCACGCCAGACGGCGTTGCCCGCCTGGGCAGCATCGTCAAGCGCCACCCGCTGCTGATCAACAACGTCGTCAGCCGCGCGCTGTTCGAGGGCTTCCGGATCAAGGCCGACGCCATCGACGCCCGCCTGATCGAACGCGCCGCCAGCGCCGAACGCGGGGCCGAAGGCGGTGCAAAATGAAGACCGTCCGTAGCCTGGTCGATAATCTCGCGATGGATCCGGAGTTCTTTATCCAGGCAATGAACCGGGCGGCCCAGGAATGCGACATCATGGACCGCGTCTTCGACGCGGCGTACCGCCTGCACTGCTGCGATGAGCAGTGCCAGGGCCAGGCCCTTGAACTCTTCAAGGCCAATGCCGCTGACGATCTTCGGGCAGCCTTCGACGAAGCCAAAGCGATCAACTTCTATCCCGCCTGCCACAAGAGCAACACCTCCTGCAGGCACATCCAGAAATCCCACGGAAGGGACAGCCATGGCACGGAAGCGCACACAACTGACGCCTGAGCAGCAGGACCTCTTCGATGCCAATACCGGCGTGGCCGACCGCGTCGCGGCGTACGCCCGCGAACGCATGGGCCTGCACAACGGACTGACCATCGACGACTACCGGCAGATCTCCATGATGGGCCTGTGCCGGGCGATCCTGGCCCTGGACAAGAAGCCGGCGAACGTCTCGCTGCAATCATTCCTGTTCAACAAGGTCAGAACGCACCTTCTCGACGAGGTCCGCAAAGCCGACGAGGTCGGGCGCTCGCGGCGGGCCATCGGCATCGAAGGGCCCATCAGCATCGACCAGGCGATGGCCGAAGGGACGCGGCCGATCAAGGATTACCTTGGGGCGATGGCCGTCTACCCCAGCGAGCGGGCCGCCAGCCTCGAACGCATCGGCAGTATCTTCTACGGCCTGCTGCCGCTGACGCGGGCCGTGATGTACATGCACATCGTCCAGGAAATGCCGGTCAAGGAAATCGCCGCCGTCGTCGGCATCCGGCAGGATCAGGCCAGCGAAGCGCTGGCCAAGGGCATGGAAGTCATCCAGGGGCGGCCGTCGCTCCTGAACGTTTGAACCACGAATGGAGTCGAACCATGGTTAAGAGCAACAAGATCTCGCCGGAAGAACTGGACCGAAGGGCAGACAGCGTGCTTCGCTGCCTGCAGGAAAACCCCGGACTCTCAGCCGCCGACATCGGCCGGCGCCTCGGGGACGTGTCTGGAAGGCAGGTGCGCGAGCGGATCCACAACCTGCGCGATCGCGGCCACGCCATCACCATCGCCGAGAATGGCAAAGGCTACATCCTGCTGGACCGGGTCGAAAGCGAGCAGCGCCGGGCATCCCTGGTCAAGGCCCACCGCAGCCGCACCCGCTGCTACCTCAGCGACCATGCCAAGCTGATGACGCAGATCACCGGCATGTCGGCCACGGCCGTGGCGGAACTGACAATGTTCGACCAGCTCATCAGCGTAGCCGACGAGGAGGCCGACGCCGACCGCCCGAGCACCTGGGCCGAAATCGCCAAGCTGCCGGTGGAGCGGAGAACGGGCCTGTTCTCCCTGCTGCGGCGCATGCTCGTCGGCATCAAGGAAGACCCGGTCGCCTTCGCCGCCGAACGCACCTGCCTGGCCGATGAGTTCGGGGCGATCTTCCTGACCAAGGCCGACAAGGCCAATCTCGACAAGGCCCGCCAACTCCTGCAGGAAATTGGCGCGTAACGATGGAACGTGCAGCGGTAGCTCAGATGGCAGAGCAGACGGCCAGTGCACATGGACCGTTGGTCGCAGGTTCGAGTCCTGCCCGCTGCAGTGAGAATAAGGAGTCGATGAGATGACCATTACAGAACGAAAGCTTTGGGAATACCACGTCAGGCACTACGGAGAGGGCGTCAATGTCCCAAAGACGGTCAGGAAGTTCATGGAGGAAGTTGGTGAGCTCTGCGAGGCCATCATCGTCGGCAAGAAGCTGGACATCATGGAAGAGCTCGGCGACGCGGCAACCGTTCTCTTTGTCCTGTCTGTCGGCCTTGGATTTGATGGCCTTGAGCATGTCATGCGTTCGACCGCCGCCAAGCTCGAAGATCGCGATAATCCTGCAGCGCCGCATGACGACCAACAGGAGTGGCGCAACACATCTTTTGCCAATTGCAGTCACGTCCACTCTGAGCCCGCAGGAACGTGCAGCAAGGGCATAATGCCACGATTCCATTGCCTTGATTGCGGCCTGTACTTTCTGACCGTTGAGAGATGAGGGCTTGGTGAATGGCACAGGCGCATGTCATCAAGGGCACGGTGATGGTGGACGCCGGCGGCCGCGTCGCTTCGACGTGGGGCAGCGTGGCGTTCCATATCTCCCATCAGCCCGACCTCGACCAGGCCCAGGCCGCCTACCACGCCGCCATCCTCGAAGAACTCTGGCCCCACCGGGGGCCGTTCGCAGCCGTCGCCGCCGAGCTGCACCTGGCGGCAAAGGAGATTTGATCAGGTGCTTAATTTTGAACAGCTACACATCATCGGAAAGAGTCCTAGGAAATACATGGACCGGATCAAAGAATGCCATCGTGCAGCAGTAAAAGAAGATCTTCCGGTTCTCCATTATCTAAGCCTCTACGCAGAGGGCGACTGGAGAAGGTCCCTTATCGATCACACCATCGTACGGCTGGAGGAAGAGGCCTCGGTGAAAACCAATGTCAAAAAGGAAGAGTGGTAGCCATGATCGTAGAAGCAACCTATTCCGGCAAAGGGCTCAAGATCTACTTGACGGTACCCGAGGCGCAGCGCCTGCTGACCATCGTCGCCCGAGGCAACGCCCTGGACGCCTTCGGCCATAAGTTCCGCCTGGACCTGCTGCCTCGCGTCAGCCAGTTCGCCTGGGGCGACCGTGACACCTGGCACAAGATTAAAGGCGCCCTCGACGCCGACACCCAGATCGGGGGCGGATCATGAACTACTGGATCTGGCTTTGCAGAAGAGACGGCAGCCGCCGCGTGCACCGCGATTCGTTCCTGGCCGGCCTCATCCCCCAGCGCGTGATCGACATGCTGACGATTGCCTTCGCCGATGGGCTGGGTCTCTGCCACGGCTGCACCATGGCAAGCCGCTGCCACGTCATCGGTCCCGATGGAACCAAGTACTGCACGGTCCTGTTCCACGACGCCGTTCGCCCCGCGTGGAGAATCGAGGCTGTTTTATGACGATGCTCTTTGAACTGCCCAAGAAGGCATACCGACTCAGGTGCACGCGGCCAGTCCGTGCTGCGTTCATTGATAATCCAAACAAGAGCGACAACGGATTAGGCGCACTCAGGGAATTGCTTTCTGACCAGATCAGGGAGGTTCGTGAGACCGGCTGGGTGACCTGTCCGTGCGGGCGCACGCTGCACCTGATGATGGCCTACAAGTGCCTCTACTGCGGCCTGTGGTTCTGCAAGGAATGTGCAACCCGCCACTTCGGCCCGGAGCAAACAGCATGAAGACTATCGACGCTATTGATCTTTGCTGCGGGGGGGGGGGATGGGCCGTGGCAGCACGCGGCCTTGGCATCAACATTGTGGCAGCCGTGGACCTCTGGAGGCCAGCCTGCATGACGTACCAAATCAATAACCCACGGACAACAGTCATCAACGGCGACCTGAGAGACGCAGCCCTTCAGCGCAGGGTGATCGATGACTACTCAGGAAAGGTCCAGCTTATCCTTGGCGGCATTCCATGCGAGTGGCTGTCCATCCGGCGCAACGTCGGGAACGGCGTCGGCGATGAGGAGTTAGAACAGCAGAGGGCGACTCTCAATAGCGTTCTCGATCTTGTTGCCGCGATAGGTCCTCAGTGGTACTGCCTGGAAGATGTCAAGGGCCTTGCAAAGGAACTTCCGGCCGGAACTCCGTGGATTGAAATCGACGCTGCAGCGTATTCTCCCCAGCGCCGCAAACGAATCTACGTCGGCAATTTCCCCCGTCCGACAGGAGTTGGACCGCTTCTTGAGCCAGAGTCGAAAGAGGTCCTGAAAGACCGCCTTCGTGCTGGTCCATTCAGGATCGGTGCCAGGTCGCATGGCCGCGAGTTTGTAACCAGCAACGCCTTCAGCCCGGACAAAGCCTATGTCGCTCCGGTCGAAGGCAAGTCACCTACCATTTGCACTCTGACCTCAAGGCATGATCCTGAGTTCCTGGTCTACGATGAGCGGCTGCCTGGCGGCGTGAGGCAACTGGAGTGGCAGGAAGCTGCGCGTCTTCAGGGTTTCCCCGAAGACTACATGTTCTTTGGATCCCCGACTGACGTTGGTACCCAGATCGGCAGGGCTGTGCAGATCGACACGGCGCGGGTGATTCTGAGCGGGATAGCTAAAGAAGCCGGATGCCTCTCAAGCGATGGAGTAATGCAATGAACGCCACCCAGCGACTCCAGCAGTACGGCCGGATCCACAAGGCCAAGAAGAACCTCGGCCTGGACGACGCCGCGTATCGCCAACTGCTCACGTCACTGACCGGAGTCGACAGTTGCAAGGCGATGACCGACCGCCAGGTCAACCACGCTCTGGACTGGCTTAACTACTTCGCCGGCGTCCGGTACAAAATGCCAACGCCGTTCGGCCGCGTGGGTGCCTCAGGAGACGCCAAGGCCAACCTCGTGGCCCTGTGCTACGCCATAGCCCACATCGTGCCGCCTGGGTGGACCAAGCCGCCGCTGAGGTCCATGCAGTGGCAAGAGCGGACGTGCGGCCGCTGCTCGCCGGCGTTCGAGGACATGGAGATTGAGGACCTCACGAAGCTGATCGAGGGCGTCAAGGCCATCTTCTACCGCATGGGCCTCAGGTCAAATGTGCCGCTTGCCACTGACGTGAAACTTGACAGGAACGGCCGTCTTTACCAGCCGTGGCACGAGCCACTGCCGACAAGACAGCAGTCAGACTCCAGCCGTTCAGGAGACGCCGCCAGTGCGGGCTGATCTGCAAAACCCCGTTCTGTTGCCCTCACTTTCCCCCCCATCTTTACCCCCTCTTTCCCCCAAGTCTTGCTGCCCGAAAGAGCGCTTCTGCCTATCCTAAAGACCGTCCCCCTACACCAACCATCCAACCATCCAACCATCCAACCATCCAATCATCCAACCATCCAACCCCTCTTCCTGCCGTTATTCCCGCTCGATCTTCATCTCGACGGCCGTCATGTCCGAACCCCACCATTTGTTGGGGTCGATCACCAGGCGGATGGCCTGGCCCTGTTTGACGTCGAAAGAATCGGTCTTGAAGTCCATCGAGTCGGGCCTGTCGTGGCCGTCGCCGACGGGTCCGCCGGCGGCGATTTTGGTTCCGGCTGTGCCGTCCCAGGGGGCCACTTCGACGCGCCACGACACGCCGTCATGCTGGGGGAACTCCGGCTGCACCTGCAGGTCGGTCACTTTGCCGGTGACGGCGTACTTGCCCGCCTTGGCCACCAGGTACGTCACGGCTATGCCCATGTGCGTGTTCTTCTCGACGTACGGGTAGAGGATGACCTGGTTGGCTTTCTTGTCGCCCCAGACGCCTTCGAAGCAGCCGTTCCAGTCGCTGTGGAAGATCCAGCCCTCGCTGTCGGCGGGGTTGGGCAGCTTGCTGGCGATGGGGCCTTGCACCTTCTTCTGCCCGCGCTTGGCCTTGAGGTCTACGATCCCGTTCTGTCGCTGGTCGGGCGTCATCGTCGCCGTCGCCAGGTCCAGGCGCACGAAATTGCCCGGCGCGTGAACGGTCTCGAGCCAGAAGCCCCACGTGTCGTCGGGGGTGTTGCCCTTGCGGTCGGGGCCGTCGCCGGTCACATCGCGCACGGCATCGGCGGTCAGCGTGGCGGTCTTGGGGGCGGTCTTGGCCCGCTCGTCGAGCACGTCCATGATCTGGTCGTGCAGGGCCTGTTTCGCGCGGGAGGCTTGCTGTTCTTTGGCGAGGCGTGCGGCCTCTTCGGCCTCGTAGTCCTTCGCCAGTTCGGCCACCTTGTCTGCCGGCGGGTCTTTCTCCATCAGGGCTTTATAGACGACGATGGCGACGGCCTGCATGCCCTTGACGGACAAATGTACCCCGTCGCTGGTGATGCCCTTCTGGGTTTTGAGTTCGTTGTAGGTGTCGATGAGCGGGGCGGCGGCTTCCTTGGCGGTCTTGCGGATGACCGGGTCGAACTGCCCGTGGAGGATGTCGGCCTGGATGCCGTAATTGTCCTTCTCGACTGGCACTGGTGCGCAGCAGTAGACCTTGGGCTTGGACGAACAGCCGCGCACGTAGTCGATGGTGTAGCGGTAGTCGCCGCCGTAGCGGGTGACGTAATGCTGCACGCCCTTGCGGGCGGAGTTGGCCGCGAGCATGATGAGCACGATGTTGGGCTTGAACTCCATCAGGTGGGGCAGTTCGCTCTTGGACCAGAGGTTGATCGACGGCACGCGCAGGCAGTCGACGCCGTTGGCGCTGAAGGTCTGCACGTCGTATCCCTCGCCCAACAGCTTGCCCAGGTACATCGGCCAGCCCTTGCCCCCGGCGGCTGTGCGATTCTTCGAAATGCTGTCGCCCAGCACGCCGATCTTGATCTTCTCGCCCGCCATCGCAGCCGTGCCGAGAATTAACACCACCACCGCAACAATCCATTGCCTCGCATTGGACATACTAAGCTCCTGAAAATGTCTGTTCCGTTCAACCCGCCCGGCCGTCTATCGAATCGGGAAAAGCGAACCGCAGAGCACGCAAAGGCTGTCCTTCCGAACAACTCCCAAAGCGGCAGCCAGGGCTGCCGCACTCCATATAAGAAACGCCCCCGGCCGGCGAGGCTCGGGGGCGTAATCCGCAATCCGAAATCCAAAATCCGCAATCGAGCTACTTCACATCCGCCATCTTGACCCACTTCTTGCTCGAGGCCGACAGCAGGGCGGCTTCGAGGACGCGCTGGGTCTGGTAGGCGTCGTTGAAGTCCGGGATCGGCACCACCGGCTTTTGGCCGCTCAGCACCTGCAGGATGTCGTACGCCTGATTCACGAATCCGTGCTCGTAACCCAGGATGTGCGCGTCCGGCCACCAGGCTTCGATGTACGGATGATCGCCGCCGTGGGTGACCATGATCTTCGTCCAACCCTGCACGTGGCGGGGGGCGGTGGCGTCGTAGTACTCCAGATAGTTCATGTCCTCGAAGCTGAACTTCAGGGAGCCTTTCGTGCCGTTGATCTCGACGCCGTTGTCGTTCTGGTGTCCGGTGGCCTGGCGGGCGGCTTCGAAGGAGCCCACAGCCCCGCCGCTGAAGCGGGCCAGGAACAGCACCGTGTCGTCGACGGTGACCTTGCCCTTCTTGGCTGCTCCCTTGCCGCCGCTGTCGGCGATCTTGCCCCCGGCCGTGCCGCTGGCCAGGGCGCGTTCCTTAATGAACGTCTCGGCGATGGCGCCGCAGATTTCGGTGACTTCCTGGCCGGTGACGAATCGGGCCATGTCGATCACGTGGGCGTTGAGGTCGCCGTGGGCGCCCGAGCCGGCGAGCTTCTTATCGAATCGCCACACCAGCGGCACCGAGTCGCCGGCCCAGTCCTGCAGATAGCGGGCGCGCACGTGGCGGATCTCGCCGATGCGCCCTTCCTGCACCAGCTTGTACGCCAGCGCCACGGCAGGGCAGCGCCGGTAGTTGTACCATACGAAGGTTTTGACGCGGGCTTTCTTGGCGGCCGCGACCATGTCGCGGGCTTCGGCCAGCGTGCCGGCGATGGGTTTTTCGCAGGAGACGTTCTTGCCGGCGGCCAGGGCGGCCATGGCGACCTTGGCATGCATGTAGTTGGGGGTGACGACGTCGACGAGGTCGATGTCGGAACTCTTGACGGTTTTCTGCCAGTTGTCCGAGACGTTCTGCCAGCCCCAACGCTCGGCGAAGACTGCGGGGTTCTCTTCCGGCTGACCGAAGCTGGTATGCATCACCGGCTTGACGGGCACCTTGAAGAATTTAGCGACCTGCCCCCACGCATTGGAGTGGGTGCGGCCCATGAAACCCTGTCCGATCAACGCGACATTCAAACTGGTCTTCTTTGCCATGTCAGGCTCCTTGTCTTAAGGACCATATTGTATTCGCCGAATTGCGCAAGGCTGGAAATATACACCTGAGCCGCCGGGGCGTAAACAGGAATCCGCTGCGGTGCGGTGCGGTCGGGGGACGGGGAGTGCGGGATTACGCGGATGGGAACCGGATTAAGAGGATTGGAAACCAGAGGGCGGGAAGAATGGAAGGGGGCGCATATGTCCAATTCGTCTCATGTGTGTCCCATCGGTCCTATCCTGGCCATTGGCGAAATTTTCAGAATGTTCTTGCCATTGTCCGCTAATCTACATAAAATCTATCGAGATTAAAGGAATTGCAATCACCTGTTACTTGCCGGGTTAGGATTACGAAATTGGCGCTATCGCAGAAATGTCAGTACGCTCTCCAGGCGGTGCTGGAGTTGGCGGCCCGGGATGGGCAGCTTACGATCATCAGCGACATTGCGGCCGCCCGGGGTATTCCGGTGCGATTCCTGGAGCTGATCCTCAACGAATTGCGGCAGGGCGGCGTGGTCGAGTCGCGGCGGGGGCGCTATGGCGGCTACGCCCTGGCGCTGGCGCCGGCGGAATTGACGCTCGGGCGCGTCATCCGCCTGATAGACGGTCCGCTGTGGCCGACGGCTTGCGTCGCCGCGTCGAACGGGCAGCATTGCGGTCATTCGTGCGCGTTTGCGGCCGTCTGGGACCGCGCGCAACAGTCGATCACCGACGTGTACGACGGCACGACGTTCCAGGACGTCCTGACGCGCGAGCGCGCCGCGGCGTCGGTACCGAGCTATGCGATCTAAGGAAGAAGCTTTGCCACAAAGGTCACAAAGAACACGAAGCGAAGAAGAAAGACTAGCCGCTGAGGTCGCTGAGGACGCAGAGGAAAGGTGTTGTTTTATCTCCTACGACCTCAGCGACCTCAGCGGCTTAAAAAGGAAAAGAAGCTGATGGAGAATGATTTCGCCAAGGACGTGTTTCCGTGCAGCTCGATGGACGCTGCGCCGGCGCGGCTTCGGCTGGCCGGGTTGTACCCGCAGCGACAGGAGGGGCTCTGGATGCAGCGAATCAAAATTCTCGGCGGGCGCCTCAGTGGCGCGCAGTGGCGGGCGCTGGCCGATCTGGCCGAGCGGTTCACGCCGGACGCGCCGCTGCACCTGACGACGCGCCAGGATATCGAGTTCCACAACGTCCCCGCAGCCGATGTGCCCGACCTGCAGGCCGCCCTTGTCGCGGCGGGCTTCACCGGCGCCGGCGCCTGCGGCGACACCGTCCGCAATATCACCGTCGACCCCGCCTCGGGCGCTCTGGACGGCAGTGTCGACCTCGAGCCGCTGGCCTGGCAGATCCGCCGCCTGCTCGAAGACGCACCCGGCGTCGGCGAACTGCCTCGCAAGTTCAAGATCAGCCTCTCATCGTCGGACTTGGCCGACGCGCAGCCGTTCATTAACGACCTGGGTTTCATCGCCGTCCGCAATGGCGCCGGCGAGCGGGGCTTCCGCGTGATCGCCGCCGGCTCGCTCGGGGCGCTGCCAGCCACCGGCATCGAGTTCCGCCCGTTCCTGCCCGCCGCCGACGTGCTGCCCCTGACCGCCGCGGCGCTGGAATTGTTCGCGGCCGAGGGCGACCGCACCAATCGCCGCAAGGCCCGCCTGCGCCACGTGCGCCAGCGTCTGGGCGACGAGGCGTTCAAGGCCGCCCTGACCGAGCGGTTCGAAAAACTCGCCGCCAGCCGCGAGTTCGAGTGGCCGCCGATGCCCGTTGCGGCGACCGGTCTTCGCGCTGAGCGTTCGCTATGTTTTGCCGGCGGGGATGTCTCGCCCGCACAAGCCCGCGCGCTGGGCGAACTTGCCGACGGCGGGCAGTGCCTCGTGCGGCTGGGCAACCAGCATCGCGTGGTGGTTTTCGCCGCCGACCGCAGCAGCCTGCTGCAGGCGCTGGGGCGACAGGAGGTCCTCGCCGCCGCGATGAACGAGCCCGCCGCCATCATCGCCTGCCCCGGCACACGATGGTGCTCTCACGGGTTGACAGACACTGTCGCGGCCGCCGCGGCCATTCGCGACGCCCTGGGCGCGAGGCTGGAGCAGGGGACGACCGTCGGCATTTCCGGATGCCCCAACGGGTGCAGCCACTCCGCCGTGGCGGAGATCGGCCTGGTGGGCGGCCGCTGCGACGGCGCCGACGCCTACACGCTGACCGTCGGCGGCGGCATGGGGCGCAGCGACCAGCTCGGCCGCGAACTGGGTCGCAAGCTCACCGTCGCGCAGGTGGTGGAGGAAATCGCCCGCCACCTCGACTCCTCAAGGCCGCCGGGGTGAATGGAGGCTTCATGCTGCAGACACGGATGAACATCGACGACGTGGACCTGGAAGCCCTCGAGGCCATGGGTCCCGAGGACCTGATCCGCTACGCGATCGAGAACTTCTCCGACCGCTGCGCCATCGGCACGTCGCTGCAGAAGACCGGCGTGATCATCATCGACATGGCCGCGGCGCTGGCGCGCCCATACCGCGTGTTCTTCGTCGACACGCTGCAGAACTTCCCCGAGACGTACGACCTGCTGGAGGAAATCGAGAAGCGTTACGCCATCACCGTCGAGCGGTTCGCCCCGGCGCCCGAGGAGGTCGACTGGCTGCACAAGACCTTCGGACAGTGGCCGCACTTCCTGGCCCGCGAGCACTGCTGCCGCGTCCGCAAGGGGCGTCCGCACGAGCGGGCGATGGCCACGCTGGACGTGTGGATTACCGGCCTGCGAGCCGACCAGAGCGACCACCGCCGCGAGCACGCCCGCAAGGCGTCCTTCGAGCCCGCCGCCAAGGGACGCAAGGTCCTCAAGCTCAGCCCGCTGCTGCACTGGACGGGCGAGCAGGTGGACGAGTACACGCGCGCCCGCGCCCTGCCGTACAACAAGCTCTACGACTACGTCTCGCCCCTGGGCGAGCGCTACGGCGTGATTGGCTGCCCCGCCTGCCACATCCCCGTCAAGGAAGAGTTCGGCAAACGAGCCGGCAAGTTCCCCTGGGAACACGGCAAAAAAGAATGCGGCCTGCACAAGGACGGGGAGGGGATTTAACCGCGGAGTTCGCAAAGGTCGCAGAGCCCTATGGAGTGCGGCAGCCTTAGCTGCCGCTTTGGCAGTTGTTGGCAGTCAGACCACGTCGAATACATGTTTTCGCCACTAATGCGGATCACGAAATTGAACAACATCGAAAGCGGCAGCTAAGGCTGCCGCACTCCACATGCGGCATGCTCACGTCTTGATTTTCGGGTATCATGCTCGCCATGAAACGCCCGAACATTCTGCTCATTCAATCCGACCAGCACGCCCCGACGGCTTTAAGCTGCCGGGGGAACCCGTATGTTCGCACGCCGAATCTTGACCGCCTGGCGGCGGGGGGCGTGAGCTTTGCCAATGCGTATTGCACCTCGCCGGTGTGTACGCCGGCGAGGGCATCGATTGCCACCGGGCGCATGCCGCACGAGTTGGGCATCAACGTCAACGAGCGGGCCGTTCCGGCGGATGTGCCGACGGTGGGGCACATGGTGACGGCCGCGGGGTACAAGGCCGCATGGGCGGGCAAGTGGCACGTGCCGGAGAACTACCCCCAGCACGTCGACGAGATTCCGGGCTTTGAGAACCTGCTGTTCGACATGCCCAACGGCTGGCACCTGGGCGCGAATGTGGACGCTCCGACGGCCGACCGGGCCATCAAGTTCATCCGCGGCCCGCACGAGAGGCCGTTCCTGCTGACGGCGTCGTTCTACAATCCCCATGACATCTGCTACTGGGTGATGGACCAGGGGCACGAGGTCTTCAACAAGCTGTATCCGGAGATGGGGTCGTGGCTGTCGGGTCCTTCGGACCCTCCCGCCACGGCACCCGAATTACCGCCGCTGCCGACGAATTTTGAGTTGCCCGATGTCGAGTCGGAGTTCGTCGAGTTCTGCCGCCATCGCGGGCACTACGGCAACGAGATCGACTGGACGCACACATGGGACGAACTGCACTGGCGGCGGTACCTGTACGCGTACCATCGCTTCGTTGAGCATACCGACGCGACCGTCGGCCGCGTGCTCGGAGCCCTGCGCGAAAGCGGCCTTGAAGACGACACGCTGGTGATCTACACGTGCGACCACGGCGAGGGCGTCGCCACTCACCGCTGGGTCGTCAAGCTGATGCTCTACGAGAACCCCGTCAAGGTGCCGCTGATCGTGCGATGGCCGGCGGGCATCGCACGCCGCGGCCTGGACTGCGAGCACATCGTCAGCGCGCTGGACGTGCCGGCTACCATCGCCGACTACGCCGGTACGGCCATGCCTAAAGAATGCGGCGGCGTGAGCCTGCGAGGGATTATCGAGAACCCCTCCGCGCCCGGGCGCGATTACGCCGTGACGGAACTCCAGCCCGACCCCCAGCGCCTCGAGCACAAGGGCCGCCTGCTCCGCACGAAGCGGTACAAGTACATGGCGTTCTCGCACGGGCGAAATCCGGAGATGCTCTTCGACCTGCAGGACGACCCCGGCGAGACGCGCAACCTGGCGGTGCAATCATCGGCGGCCGGCGAACTCGTCCGCCATCGCCGGATGCTCCAGGACTGGATCGCGCGCAGCGGCGACGACTTTACCCTGGGCGGTTAGCTCAGGGGCCGTCGGCTCTCTCTTAAGTCATCACCGTATAGGCGCACGTCTGCGGAATGTGAAAGACCTCAAGCTGCGGAAAGGTCTCCGCCAGATATCGCGCCAGATTCGCCACGCCCCATTCCTCGGCCACGCCGTGATTGACCGTCAGCGTCGGGAAGTCCAGTTCGCGGGCGTGGGTGCCCATGCGGACGAAGCAATAGTAGTCGTCGGTGATGATTCCCGCGTCGGCCCCGGCGTCGATCATCGCGATCGGGTCGACGGTCACGCCGGTGCCGGTGGCCACGCGGCGGACGATCTTGCCGCCGTCGCCGCCCAGCAGCAGACCGTTCTGCCCCAGCGGGCGAATCTTGCCCAGCACGTGCTGCGCCAGATCGGCCGCGCGCATCGGGGCGATCTCCGTCACCAGCAAGCTGCCGGTCTCGTTGACGATCTTGCCCCCCAGTTCCAGCCCACGCTGCCAGGCGTCGCGGATGCCGATCTTCGGGAAGCGGTCCCACAGGTCGTGGCAGCGGTAGACGACCAGGGCGCTCTGGGCCAGCCAGTCGAACTTGGGCTTTTCGCTTGGCAAAGCCGAGATCGACTCCGGTTGCGTCGAGTTGTTCGACGCGCAAACGCAGATCGACTCGTGCGAAATGAACAGCTCCGCCCCGCGCGCGTGAGCTTCCTTCAAGGCTGCCCACGACGCCTTCCACGCCACCGCCACTCTTGTAACAGGTTGCTCAGGATCGCCGGCCTTGAACGTGTCAGCCGTCGAATCCCAGTTCACCCAAGAGCCCTGGGTCTTGAGATGCTCGTGAATATCGCGACAGATCATTGAAGAGTCCTTTCCAGAAAGCCAAAACCAAACACGAAAAACCGACGACGAGGACGAGGACGACGACGAGGACGAACATCCAATCATCCATCCATCCATCCCATCCTCTCTTCCACCGTCCGTCTCTACTCTTTCTTCCTCTGCGGTCTCCGCGTGCACTGCGGTGAATCTTCCTCCAGCGTCTTCTTGCGGCGCAGGATGTGATGGTATACCTGCACGAAGCGGTGGGCTTCGTCGCGCACGGCCTGGAGCAACTGCAGCGCGGGGTCGTGGCGCGAGAGCTTGAGCGGTTCCTCGCGGCCGAGAACGAACAGCGTCTCTTCCTTCTTGGCCAGGGCGACCATCATCGGCGGCGTGAAGGCCATGTCTTCAAACGCCGACAGTGCTGCGTTGAGCTGCCCGCGGCCGCCGTCGATCAGGATCACGTCGGGGAACAGCTCGGCTTCCATACCGGCGTATTTGTACCGCCGCCAAACCACCTCGCGGATGCAGGCGTAATCGTCGTTGCCGGCGACGGTCTTGATCCGGTAGCGGCGATAGGAGTTCTTGAACGGCCGCGCGTCGATGAAGCACACCATGGCCCCGCACATTTCCTGCCCGCCCAGGTGGGCGATGTCGATGCCCTCGATCGTGCGCGGCGGCGTGGCCAGGTGCAGCACCTCGCCCAGGCGCGCCAGTCCGGCGGCCTGGTCCACGTAGAACACCTCGGGCTGCACGTGTTCCGCCGCCAGTCCGCGCTGCTGAAGGCCTTGCATCGCTCGCAGTTCGTCGCGGATGTTGGCGGCACGCTCGAAATCGAGCGCCTCGGCGGCCGCCTGCATCTCGGCGGTAAGCTTGCGTCGCAGGGGTGCGGCTTTGGAGTCCATAAACTGCATGAAGTCTTTGATGCGGCGCAGGTAGTCTTCTCGGCTGATCAGGGCCGCGCACGGGGCCGAGCACTGCTTGATGCTGTGGAGGATGCACGGGCGGTAGGTTTTGCGATCGGGGCCGTCGTCGAAGTCGAGGTGGCAGGTGCAGAACTTGAAGACGCGCTGCATCAGCGGCAGGGCGGCCCGCAGGTCCGCCGGCGAGACGAACGGTCCGTACAGCTTGACGCCCTTATGGCGCGGCTGGCGGGTGACCGAGACGCGCGGGAAGTCTTCGCCGGTGGTGATCTGCAGATAGGGAAAGCTCTTGTCGTCCTTCTGCATCGCGTTGAATCGCGGCTGCGTGTCCTTGATCAGGCGGCTCTCGTGCAGGAGGGCGTCGACCTCGCTGTCGCATTCGAGGTACTCGACGTCGGTCACCAGGTCGGCCACCATGCGGGCGACGTCGGGTCCGCGGCTGGCCAGCAGATTCGCCGCGGGCTGAAAGTAGCTGGCCACGCGAGAGCGCAGGCACTTGGCCTTTCCGATATAGATGACCACGCCCGCGGCGTCCTTGAACAGGTACACGCCCGGCCCGGTCGGGAACTGGCCGACCTTGCTCCGGATGGCGTCCAGGATTTCGTTTCGCGTGGGCACGCACCCATTATACGTTCAAAAGAAGATCCTAGATCCCAGGTCCTCGATCCTAGGAAGATATCAGCCCCCGGAGCTCGCGTTCTCTCCTGGGACCTAGGACCTAGGATCGAGGATCTGTTTTTGGTACCTTCGCCGCATGAGCCAACCCAAGAAGTTTTCCATGTGGACGAGTTTCCTGTGGGACATTCCCATCGAGGACGCGCTGCGCGAGCAGGCGGCTGCGGGGTGGATGTTCGCGGAGCTTTCCGACGAACATAGCATCGAGCTGATCCAGCGGGGGCGCGGCTCAGGCGAGGCCCTGCGCAAAGTCGCGGATGATCTGGGGGTGAGCGTCGAGCAGGGGCACCTGGACCTGCCTGCCGACATCGCTTCGACCGATGCCATCGACAACATGATGGCTTCGATCAAGCGGCGGATCGACCTGTTCGCCGAGGCAGGCATCACGGCGGCGGTGATTCATCCCGGCGGGGGCAGGATCAGCGATCCTCACGAGCGGTTGAAACGTCAACTCGACGGGCTGCACGAATTGACCGTTCACGCCCAGGGCACGGGCGTGGTGATGTGCCTGGAACCTTGCTGCAGCGGCTGGGAGTTGGCGCCGCTGCTGCGGGCGACCGCCCCGGCCCAGGTGGGCGTCTGCCTGGACAGCGGCCACGTGAACCTGACCGCCGAAGACCAGGCGGACCTGATCCGTTCCTGGGGCCCGCGCCTGCGCGGGCTGCATATCTCCGACAACGACGGCAAGACCGACCTGCACATCTTCCCGCGCCAGCCGCGCGGCACAGTCAAGTGGTGGCCGCTCATCGCGGCGCTGGAAGAGATCGGATACGCCGGCCTCTACAACTTCGAGTTGCCCGGCGAGAACCGCGTCTCGCTGGACGAGCGCCGGGCCAAACTGCGGACGTTCATCACAGCCGCCCGCGAGATGTTCGGCCGCTAGCCCAAAAACTTCATGAACCGCAGAGACCGCAAAGACCGCAGAGAAGCAAGTAGGCTCAAAACCAGACCATCTAACGCCGCGGTCGACGTTAATCGGAAAAACAGACTGTCCAGGCGACCCACTTCCGTAATTCTCTGTAAGTCATTTCATTCAAAAGACCTCTGCGGTCTCTGCGATCTCCGCGGTGAAATATCCGGCCGCTAGGGCAGTTGATCAATGAGACCGCAAAGGGCGGATGGCATGGCGACACGCGCAGCGGGTCGCCATGGGTGTGCGCTGACCGTCATGGCCACCCGTCGCCGTCAGAAGTCTATGCACTCTGATACCACGCGATGCCGTGGGCGCCCGCCCAGACCGCCACGGCCAGAGCGCCCAGGATCAGGAGGTATCGCCTCCAGTGTTCCAGCGTGGCGGGGCGGTCGTCGGCGAGGCGGCCGTGCATCTTCGTGATATCCACCCGCTTTAGCACGGCCATGATGATCACGACGCCCCAGAACACAGCGTCGGCGAATGACAGCTCCACCACGGGGTTGCGGATGATCTTCATGATGCAAATGACCAGGGCCGCCGGACCCAGAAGCATCCATCCCAGTCGCAGCAGGCACCCGCTGCCGCTGATGTCACCGGGGGAATTTGCAGACTCGGTCTTATTGGCAGATTCAGGCATGGGTCGCTCCGGAAAACACTGTTTCCCGGACGGTGGCCCGACCGCCCGCCAAACCTGCGACAGCCCGCGCCGCCGCACCCTTTTTAAAACGTCATTTCATTATATCGATCGCCCGGCCAAAAGCCATCTTTCTCCGACAGCGCGTCAATCATCTACTACGAACATGCAGCGGGCGGGGGCGTCGAAGAGGAACGCCAGGTCGTCGATTCCCGGGCGGTTGATCGTGTCGCTCTGCCATCGCATCGACACGATCGTCTGCCGCGGCGGGGCGGCGAAATAGAAGAACACGTCGTCGGCGCCCGCCCCGGCGGCCAATCGCTCGCTCTGCGATTCCGACAGCCCGCCGCTGAAGAAGACCGTGATCGTCATCGTCTGCGGCGCATTGGCCGACAGGGCAGTCACCCCGAGCTGGCGGATCTGACCGTTGCTGAAGTTCAGCTTGGCGACTTTGTCGTTGTCGATGTTGGTGCCCGGCGTGAGAAACGCCCCTGCCGTCGCGGGTCGGCCGTCGTTCTTGATCATCGGACCTGAAATCGGCGTCGAGTGAAGGCGGTTGCCCTGCCAGATATCCAGCATCGAGTAGGATGAACGGCCACGGCTGTTGGTCATCACCACGCGGTCGACGCTCATCTCCAGCGACGACGCCTGGTCGAGACCGAAGAAGATCGACAGCCGGTCGTCGGGATAATTGCCCGACCGCCCGTTCGACCCGTCGGGGTCGATCCCCGGCCGCGCGCGGTCGAAGGTGATCACCCCGCCGGTGCCGTTGGCAAACGCGGCGGCCACATCGAGCTTGAACTGCGCGAGCGTCTGGCGGTTTGCCGCCGCCTCGCGGTCAACGGCGTTGGGCTCTTGTGCTGCGTCGTAGGCGCCGGAGGTGAACAGGGCCGAGATGCCACGAGCCCATCCCGGCGAGGTCGCCAGCGTCAGGCCGATCAGCAGCAGCAGGTAACGTTTCATCGAAGCTCCATTACTTTGCGGCGGTGAAAACATGGACGCCGCCGGCGTCGGTCACCACGACCGCACGGTCCAGGATTTCCGCGTGGGTATCATATCCGCTCTGTCCGCCCGTGCAGTAGGCCAGCCCCTCGAGCGTCTGGCGCCCCAGGTGCCGCCGCGTGACGCTGTCGAAGACATCCACATACACGCGCCCCTGCTGGCGCTGGCGGGCGGCCAGCCCCGAGACGACGATCATGCGCTGGCCCGAGGCGCGGCAGGCGAGGATCTCGTGAACCCCCGCCATGTCGGGCTTGGGCAACTCGTACACCGCTCGTCCGGGCGCCGCGCCGGCGGCGATGCGGACCGCCGGGTCGGCCCCGGCGTTGACCAGCCCGCGCCCGGAGAACCAGATGCCTTCCTGCGGCGGCGGGGCGAAGGGCACGATCGTCGTGACCGCGCCGCCGGCGGGGTTCAACTCGACGCGTCCGCCCTGCCAGCCGTTGTCGAACAGCGTCCGCAGCACCACCGACACGGTCCGGGCGGCGCCGGCCCCGCGGCCCAGTTCGACGCGGTATATGCCCCCGCGGAAGCGGGCCGCCTCGACCAGTCCGCGCGTCCAGAGGAGCTTACCGGCCGCCGGGTCGATCGCCGCAAGGCGAGCCGCTCCGTAGCTGCCGGGCAAGGCCGTCACCAGCGAGTCGTTGCCGCCCACGTCGTACGGCACCAGCGGCACCGAGAGCGTCCACTGGTCCGCACCGTCAGAGCGGTCCAGTGCCGCCAGCCGCCGGTCGCCCGAGAGCAGGACCCGCCCACCGACGATGTGGGCGGCCAGAGGACGCAGCGCCAGCGTCCGTTGCCAGGCGATCGTCAACTGCGGTTGTGTCATGACGCGCAGCAATCGCCTGCCTGAGAGGATGCAGAAGCCCGCCTCGTCGCCCTTGGGGGATACGACCAGCGAGGGTTCGTCGGCGCCGATATACGCCGCCTTCGCCAGTGGCAAGGCCAGGGGGGCGGCCAAAACCGCCCCGGGGGCGATCTGCGCCACGCGCGGCGGCAGCAGCTCGGCCAGCGCGCCGTCGGCCAGAAACGCGTACTGGGCGTCGCGGTCGCCGTCGAGGGTTTTCTCTTCCAGCGTCTTGCCCGTCCGGGCCGACAGCAGGTGCAGGCGGCGGTTTTCCAGCACGATGACGTTCGCGCCGGACAGGGCGCCCTGGACAGGCGCGCCTTGGGCAAAGCGGCGCTGCCACAGCGGCCTGCCCGTGGCGACGTCCAGAGCGGCAACCCACTGGCCGCTGAGAGTCACCAGCGAGCCGCCGCTGACGCCCAGCATGCGGTCCGAGGGCGCCATCGCCACGCTCCAGAGCAGCTCGCCCGTGTCGGCCTGCAGTGCCGTCACGCCGCTGCTGTCTCGCGGGGCCACGAAAAGGCGGCCGTCGGCACGGATGGGCGACGTGCCCTCGCGAGAGTAGACCAAGGCGTCGGCCATCGCGACATTGCCCACGGCAGAGGGATATCCGCGCACCCACATCAGCCGCCCGTCCCGCGCGTCGCAGCGGGCCACAAGCCCCATGCCCGGGCAGCAGTAGACCGAGTCGGCGTCGATGGTCACCGCCGTGCCGTCTCGGGCCAGATCCAACTCGCCGCTGTCGGACCACGAAAGCGGCGTCTTCCAGACGATGCCCCCGCTGCGCCCGTCCAGGCAGACCAGGTGCCACGGGCCCTTCGACGCCATGGGCTTGGCGGCTGCCCGGTCGCTTTCGGCCGCCGGCACCGCCAGCACGTACACGCGTCCGTCCGCGGCGGCGGGGTAGTTCATCGCCGCCAGGCCGCGCCACTGCGGGTCTGTCGCGGTGGACCAGAGGTCTTTGCCCGTGCGCGAGTCAACGGCTGACACCGCGCCGCCGCCCGAGAGGCGGTAGACCGCCTGCCCATCTTCGGCGACGGCGCTGGAGCCGGCGGCGGGCGAGCCGACGGGGCGGCAATAGACGTCGCGCCATGGGTGCTGCATGTACTGCGACGGCGGCTGGGCCTCGGCCGGCGCAGCGGCGGCCGAGGCGCGAACCTGCCAGAGCGGCGCGGCGCTGCCGGCCTGGAAGCGAGCCAGCCGCCCGGGTCCGCTGACGAAGAACGCTGCGCCCACTCGCTCGATGCGGGTGACCGGCCACGGCGCGTGCAAACCGAAGTTCCGCACCGGACCCTCGCGGTGGCGCTGCATCAGAGGCCAGTCCGCCGGCAGGGCGATCGGCACGCGCGGCAGATCCGACAGCGCCCGCGGCGGTTCGCCGCCGGAGGTCCCCGCCAGAAGCGAGGCCTTTATCTGCCCCGCCGGCGCAGTGGCGCCGCGCCAGGGCACCTCGGCCGCATCCGGAACCGCCGCCAGGATCGCGCGGGCTTCTTCGTCCGAGCCCCGCCCGGCGCCCAGCGCCAGGCACAGGCCGATCTGCGCCGCTGCCCGCAGCGTCGAGTCTTGACTATAACGGACCACGTGGCGAAAGGCCGCCGTTGCGGCGGTGAAGTGCCCCGCCCGCAGCGCCCGCTCGCCCACGTCCACCAGCGCCTCGTGTACGCCGACGGCGTAGGGGTACAGTCGCGTCAACCTCGCCACCGCTGCCGGGTCTTCCGCACTTCGGATGGCCATAGCCAGCCGTCCTGCGGCGTTATTTTGAAGAGCCCGCAGCGGCGCCAGGTTCGCCTCCGGCAGCGCGTCCAGGACGCTCTGTGCCAGCGTCCGATACGAGACGTAGTGTACATCGCCGCGCGCGGCGAAGGCGTCGCCCGCCGCGGCCAGATCGAGAATCCGCTGCACCTGATCGGCGTCGATGGGGCGGGAGGCGTCGACGCCCTGGGCTCCGCGAGCAAAGGCCTCCCAGCGCGTCTCAAGCTCGGCGTTGCGCGGCGGCGGGGGCAGGTTTCCAGGGGTCGGGCGGACCGCCTCGGCGCCCCAGCGGGCGTCTTCTTTCTGGGGCATCAGCGACGCCGCCAGTTCCGATTCGCCGAAATGGTTCAGCATCTCCGCGATGGTCTTGTAGATTCGCTCGTCGGTGCGGGCGAGCTTCGTGAAGCGATCCAGGTCGCCGGCAAAGCGGTCGTAGCGCATCTCGTCGCAGATGCGGCGGCGGACCTGTTCGCAGACGGCCGGCACGGCCGGGTGCCCGCGCGGGATCGCCCCGCGCTGGGCCAGGTCCAGCGCCTCGTCGAGAGCCTTCGTCCAGGCGGCGTCGTCCGCGTCGATTCCGGCCGAGCAATCCGCCAATTCCAGATACGCCTGGGCGACAAGATCGCCCTGGCCGCCGAACTCGCGCGTGACCTTCCAGGCGTAATGCGCCCCGGCTTGGGGCAGGCCGGCCCGGCGGCACAGGGCTGCCATCGCCAGGTATGCCTGGGCGTGCTGGTCCCGGCGCTGCGGGAAATGAGCTATCATCGCCTTGTACAGTTCGATCTCGCGCAGGACCGCGATGGTCGCCGGCGCGGGGTTATCGCCCTTGGCAGCCGCGGCCGCGGCTCGCAGGGGCGCAAGATTCTCGGCCAGGGTCTGCTCCCACGAATCCTTCCATTGCACGCTGATCTGTCGCCACGGGGCGGGGATGAAGTCCTCCTGCGGACCGGGGAGAGTTTCTGCCGCCGCCGCGGCGCCCGCCGCGCAGCACAACATCGCGACCGCCGCCAGACAGCGGCGCATGGCTATGGCATGGAGCACAAGACCGACCGGGCATGGCATCACCCGGTTAAACCGCCGCCTGTCCCGGGTGTGTCGCACAAGAAGAAGTTGGCGGCCCTGAAGATCATTCATCTTCGGGCTTTTCGGCCACGGGCAGCTTGCCGATCTTGTCGCGGTCGGCTTTGGCTTTGTCGTGCAGGCCGAGTCTTTCGTAGGCCTGGGCCCGCTCGAAATAGGCGGCGTCGTGCAGGCCTCCGCTGTGCTGGGCAACGACGGCGCTGAAGTCCTTGACGGCAGGGCGATACTGCCCCGCCCGCAGGCGCGAGGCGCCGCGGAGCAGGTAGAGCACGTAGTCGTTTGGCGTCAGGCGGATCATGTCGGTGAAGGTTTCGGCGGCGCCCTGGTAATCGGCGGCGTCGAACTGCAGACCGCCCAGGCAGTCCTTGCAGATGCGGTCGTCCGGCCAGGTGCGGCAGGCCTCCTTGAGCATCGCGATGGCCTGGGGCTTCTTGCCCTCGCCCGCCAGGGCGCTGGCGCGGGTGGGCAGGCCCTGGAGGCCTTGCGGGGCAGTCAACTGGCTCAACAGCAGCCGCATGTCGTCGGGGAACACGCGCTTGTACGTGATGGGCGTCCACGGATGCCCTGCCGTCATCACGTCGGAGTACGGTTTGTCGGGGTACCACGGCGGGTGCCCCAGCCCGGCCATGTGCCCGATCTCGTGGGCGATGGTCGCCGCGGCCATCTCGTCGGTCAGTTCCAGCCCGCGGGCGGTGAGGATAGCCCAGTTGAGCGCGTCGCCCATCCGCGCGTCGGCGGGGCGGTAGTGGTCCCAGATGCTGACGGAATTGCACGCCGTCAGCGCCTCGCGGCTGGCGACGAACGTGCAGCGAACGTGAAGGTCGACCCCGCTGCGGCCATAGCACGCCTCGACCAGCCTGAGGATGTCGGCCAGCTGCTGCTCGACCTTCATGCGATTGGCCTTGCGACCGGCGTAGAAGAGCGAGACGTCCAGCGAAAGGTTGGCGCGGCCGCCTTTCTTGGACAGCGTGTAGTTGATTTTTCGGTGTCCGGGATAGGTGGTCGGTCCGGAATCGTAGGCGACTTTCACGCTGGCGCCCTCGGGCACCTTGGCCAAGGCGCCGCTCAGCCAGGCGTCGAACGTGCGGAAGCTCTCGTGCAGCGTCCGGCAGCGCTGGGCGGCCGCGGCCGCGGCGGTGTTCTTCGGCTCGCCTTTGGCGGCGCGTTGATAGGCGTCGGCGGCCTTGTCGAACTGGAGCATGCCCTCGTAGCTCTCAGCCAGAGCCTCGTCGACCATCACCAGATGGGCTGAGGGTTGCTTGAAGCTCTCGATGATCTTGCGTTCCCGCAGGAGCGACTTGAGCCCCTGGGGATATTGCCCGGTGAGGTTCTGGTAGACGCCCAGACCGAGGTTGAAGGCTGTGTTGCCCGGGAACTCCTTGGCGCCCTGGGCGTAGAGCCGGATGGCGGCTTTCATTTCGGCGGCGGCGCGGACATAGTCCAGCGACGTGTACAGGTCGTTGTAGGCGTTGTGGTGAGCGACGGCCTTGTTGAGCAGTTCCTGCGGTCCGGCGGCGGCAGGTCGCGACTGCGCAGCGGCCGGATGCACGGCGGCGATCAGGCAGGCGGCGATCAGCCAGCCCGGCCATCGGCGTGTGACGGGTTCAGCGGTAAGCATTCGTTCGCAGGCCATCGCGTAACGTCGGGCCGTAGCGGTCCATCCGGGCTCGCTCGACCAGCAGCCAGACCAGGAAGGTCACCCACACCAGCACCGCCACGGCCAGCATGACCGGAAGGGAGAGGCTGTTGGCCAGTTCCCAGGCGTTCTGGGGGTCCGCCGGCGGCGTGGGAATCATAGCGCGGCAGGCCACGCCGGCCAGCATCGCTGCGCCGGCGGCCAGGAGCATCTGGCAGGCCGACGACACCCACGCCCACGAGACGCTGCACCGCTGGCGGCTGGCACGGACCACCAGCGCCAGCGACAGGCACAGCCATGCCAGCCCCGCCAGGTTGAGCACCAGTGCGCCGTCGACAAAAAGCCCCTTGGCCACATCCGAAAGCGGCGTCTGCCCTTGCCCCGGCGACGCCGTCGCCAGCATCCATCGCCCCACGCCGGCTGCGGCGGCCCAGGCCAGATACCCAAAACCGGCGAAGGACAGCGCCAAGGCTACGTCAAACCGGGTTGTGCGACGCAAACGACCAAGCATGATTGCATTACACCAAGGCGACGGCGGCGCGTCAAAGGCAAAAGTCGCCTGTAACCGCTCCACGGCGGCGGGCTACTATGATTATGAAGTGCAATAGCGGCCGGGGCGTTGCGTTTCGCATGAGGTGTCCGTCAGGTCGCTCACGTGCGTGGGCGGATGGCGGACGTGCAAACCGAAAGGGTTCTACCGTGAAGAAGATTGCTGTAATGTTGGTGGCCGCTCTGGTGCTGACGGGGTTTGTGGTGTCTCAGGCGATGGCCCAGGACGGGGCCAAGCCCGGCAAGAAGCGGGGCGCTGGGCTGCGCGGCGAGGTCGTCAAGGTCGAAGATAAAGCCCTGACGATCAAGGACAAGGCCGGCAAGGAAACGGTCGTCACGACCGATGAGAAGACTGTCGTGATGGTCGACCGCAAGGAAGCCAAGCTCGCTGACGTCAAGCCCGGAATGCGCGTCATGATCACGCCCGCCACCGGCGTGGCGACAAAGATTGTGGCCCACACCCCCAAGGCCAAACCCGAGGCCAAGCCCGAGGAACCAGCGCCGGCCGAAAAACCGGCTGAGTGAAACCCAGGATTGACCGACTGCAAACACATGCCCGCGGGCGATGGCTCGCGGGCATGTTTGCATCTCAGCGGTATATGGAGTGCGGCAGCCTTAGCTGCCGCTTTCAAAGTTGTTGCGGGCGCTGCCTCGTTTGAGAAACATCCAGGGCGGCGTCGGGGCCGCCGCACTCCAGGCTCGCCTTGCGGCGACGGGCCCCGGCAAATTTTCACTTCTGTCTGTGGCTCATCTTCTTCGCCGCCGGGACAGCGGCGGCGAGATAATCCGCCAGCGACCAGAGCGTCACCGCGATGACCAGCGATGCCGTGATGACGCGGCTGGAGGAAACCAGCAGCCCCGAGCCGCCCGCGTGGGCGATCCAGGCGGTGATGATGAAGCTGAAGAGCCCAGCGCCCTGGATGATGGCTTTGATCTTGCCGCTGAGGCGGGCGGCGGTGCTCGTGCCGGACAGGGCGGCCACCACGCGGGCGTAGGAGACGATAATATCGCGTGCGGCCATGGTCAGGGGGATGGCGATAGTCGCCCAGCCGGCCAGCGCCAGGGCGAAGTAGATCGTCAGGCGGGCCAGCGAGTCGGCCAGCGGGTCGAGAATGCCGCCGAGCATCGAGGCCGTTCCCGCGCGGCGGGCGGCGATGCCATCGAAGATGTCGGAGGCTTCTTCCAGCGCCGCCAGCGCCAGCAGGGCGATGAACGTCGCCGCCGTCGCGCCGCCAAAGGCGATCAGCGCCGCCATCGCGGCGGCGAGTATGATTCGCGCGAATGTCAGGATGTATGCGAGGTATCTGAGCACTTCATTTCCCAACAGATGCCAAGCCGCAAGCGGCGGATGCGAATCAAAACGGGGCGCTGGTGCGGCGGCGGATGTAGATCTCGTCCACCGCGGCGCGGTCCGACAGGCTCAGCAGGTACAGCACGGCCTGGGCGATGTCTTCAGGCGAAAGCAGGATCGACGGGTCCAGGTCGGGGCGCGAGCGGCGGACCATCTCGGTGTCGACTCCGCCGGGCGAAATCACGCTGACGCGGATGCCGTGCTCCTGCGCCTCGACGGCCAGGCTTCTGGTCAGCCCCATCACCGCGTGCTTGGTGGCGGTGTAGGCCCCCTGGTTGGCGTAGCCCTTGAACCCCAGCACGCTGGAGATGTTGATGATGTACCCGCTGCGATGCGGGATCATCAGCTTCATCGCCTCGCGGCAGCACAACGCCGTGCCGCGGATGTTGACGGCCATCATGGCGTCGACGTCGGCGGCCGATAGCTCCGCCACGCGGGCGTACCGCCCGACGCCGGCGTTGTTGACCAGCACGTCCAGCCGCCCGAGACGGTCGACGACCTGCGTGAAGAGATTCACCACGCTGGACTCGTCGGCCAGGTCCACCGCGATAGCGCTGGCCGCCCCGCCGGCGGCGGTGATCTCCTTCGCCACGGCCGCAATCTCATCGCCCGACCGCGCCGCGACGACGACGTGCGCCCCGGCCCGTCCCAGCGCCAGGGCGATCGCCCGCCCGATCCCCCGCCCGCCGCCGCTAACCAGGGCGACCTTGCCTTTTACGTTTGCTGCCATTGGAGCAGATGATACCCGGTCCTCCACGGGCTGGAAAGCCTGTGCCACCGCAGGAGCCGATACGCTAGAATAGCCCAGCTATGACTGACGATCGCCGCAAGAAACTCGAAGACCTCAAACGCGCCGTTGGCGGCAAGATCATATCGGCTGCCGATCTGCTCAAGAACGCGCCCAAGCCGCGGCCGCTGCCGCCGCCGCCGTCCCTTCCGGAAGAACCCGTTGAGGAGCCCGTTGCCGACACGATGGGCAGCACTCTTGCCATTGGCACGGGGTCCTGCCGTC
The DNA here is from genome assembly GCA_039680605.1 of Planctomycetaceae bacterium. Classification (NCBI taxonomy): domain Bacteria; kingdom Pseudomonadati; phylum Planctomycetota; class Planctomycetia; order Planctomycetales; family Planctomycetaceae; species Planctomycetaceae bacterium. Next base: position 44,245 of record JBDKTA010000008.1, read on the forward strand.
GCATCGAGACCGATCCGGCAGAGGTACACAACCGCGGCGGGCAGATCGTCGCCGAGTTCGACCGCGTCATGCGCGGGGCGCGACAGCGATTTGACGAGCTCGATGCCTCGCCGGGATTGTGTGCGGCCTCCGACGCCCGCGGCGAGGACGTGCTCTTTCTGCGCCTCGAGCGCAGCGGCGGCGCCGAGGCGCCGATCTTCCTGGCCGGCATGGCGTCGCTGCGCGGCCACGACATGATCATCGAACAGTTCCTGGCCCTGGAGGAAACCGAAGAGCCCGCCCTGCTGCAGGCAATCGCTGACAGGCTCGGGCAGGCAAGCGTGGCCGTGACCTTCGACACGGCGCGATCGGGCGACGTGGCCGCCTTCCGCCGGCGCGCCGACCTGCATCCGGTGAGTCTGCCCGACCGCATGCCAGCCGGGCTCAATCTGAGGGCGGATTTTCGCCAGCGCTACCGCGGTCAACTGCGCAGCTTCTCCCTGGCGGCGCTGGAGCAAGCCTTTGGCGGCCGCCGCCGCAAGGCCTCCCTCGACCGCCGGGCCGTGCCCGAGATTCACCGCTATTTCATAGAAACCGGCGACGAGGCCCCTCTGCTGCGCGTGCTCAAGTCTAATCGCGAAGACCTGCTGGCGATGGTTCAACTGCTGACGATGCTCCTGACCGGCAGCGAACCGGCGGGGGAATGAAACTTACCCCAGTCGAACATGAACCTTCGGTTCACCGGCTGGGGCTTCGGACGGGGCGACGTGAGAGCCACTTTCAGCGAACCGGCGTTGGGGCGCGCGGGTTCAATATGGGGTGCATACCTGCATAAGACATACGGAGCTTGGGATGAGCGGGCAACGGGTGTTGACGTCGTTGGCGGTCGGGGCGGTTGTCATTCTGGCCAGCCAAGGGGCGCTGTGGGCCCAGGCGGCGGTCTGGGACGCGCCGGACCAGCTTGGTGGGCCCGCCCATGCCTGGGCGGCGATGGTCCAGGCCACGCCGGCTGTGCCCGAGGCCATCACGGTCGAGGAGTTCAAGTCGTGGTTCGCCGCGGCGGAAGGGGCCAAGAGCAAAGCTGAACTGGCGGCAGGGGTGGTTCGTTTCTCGGGGCTTTGGAAGCTTCTGTCGCCCTGGCCTGACGACGCGGCGCTGCGGATTCGCCCCTGGGGCGGCGGGCGCATCCGCATTCACCTCTGGTCCGGTCAGCGCGGGGTCTCGCTGTGGTACGACCACGCCGCAACGGTCTGCCGCTGGTATGCCTACGAGGCCGCACGCAGCGGCGAGTCCCCGCGGCCGGCGAGTGTGGCGTTGGCGGCGGGTGACAACGGCAAGCACGTTCGCCTGCAGCCTCCGGCGGAACCGAACAAACCGCAGGTCGTGCTGCCGACGGACATCCGCTGGCAGGGCGGGCAGCTTGTGCTCTCGTGCGCGGGGGTGCATCTGCTGAGCGTGGCGATGCCGGCGGCCCCGAAGGCGGTCTACATCGAGCACGACCCCAGCGGCGGCGCCACGGCGGGGCTGAGCAGCATTGACATGGTCCGAACCGAGCCCGCCCCCGCGGCGCCGGAGGCGCTCAAGGCGCTGCCTCCGCAGGCGCCGGCGGCGATGGCGTGGAAGACCTCGCCGGCGGCGGACCTGGCCAAGCTGCCCGACGGTCGCGTCAAGCTGACTCTGGCCAAGGATGCGCAGCTCACATGGGCGTCGGTCGAGGCGCCGCGGGTGGGCGTCTGCGAGTACATCTTCGAGGTCGAAGACGCCGCCGGCAGCACGGGGGTGTACATCGGCGACAGCGACGGCGTTCCCCAGGCCGGGGCGCGGTTAGCGCCGGCGGCTGCGGGCGGGCCTAACCTTATAATGTTGTGCCCGCCTGCCCAGGGTGCGGGCGGATACGGTGCGGGCGGTCCGGCGGCGGCGGAGCCGATCGTCGGCAAGACCGTTCGCGTGCGGATGCTCTGGGCGTGCGGGGCGGTGAAAGTGTGGGTGGGCACGGCCAACGGCGGATGGGCGCGGCTGTACGAAACGCCCGCCCCGGTCTCGGCCAAGCCGGTCACGACGGTGGGCATCTACTGCGCCCCCGGGGCGGTGGGCGAGAAGGACCCGCCGCGGGCGATCACGCTCAAGAGCCTGCAGGTTCGCCCGTATGCGGCGATCAATGCCCTGGCGGCGGAGAACCAGATCGCCGGCGCTCCGGACCTGCACGCGGTGGCGACGGCTGCGGAGTGGCTGACCAAAGCGCCCGGCGGTTCGCCCGAGGCGCTGCGGGCCTGCGCGATCCGCAGCATCGCCGACGGTGCGCCGTACGCGCTGGCCGGGGCGCTGTGCGATGCGCTGGCGGCTGAGGCCGCAAGCGGCAGCGGACCCTGGCAGCAGCGGCTTGAGGCGCTGCATCAACTTAATGACATCATTCCGGCGACGACGGCAGACGGCGGGGCGATGGCGGCTCGCTGGGCGAGTTTCGAAGACGCCTATGATCGGCTCTGCCGCCAGGGCGGCACGGATGTGGGTCTGGGGGCGGGCGTCTTTGAGCTTGAGCCGCCGTCGGGAAGAACGGTCGAGGCCCTGTGGCAGCGCGTGGTGCGGCGGCAGATCGCCTCGACCGTGGTGGCGCAGAACCCGGCGGTCGAGAAGCTGGTAGCCCAATCGCGGGGGATGCACCGCTGGGCGGCCCGGGACCTGCTGGACTGGGCGTCCAAGCCGGACGTTGCGGCCGACGAGGCAGCCCGCAAGCACCCGCTGACATTCGAGGACGCCCGGACCGAGCGCACCTTCAAGCTGGACTACGCCTCGGCGATTGCCGGCGGGCAGATCGAGCAAGCGGCCAAGCTGTTCATCGCGAGGTATGTCGACCCCGACAACGCGGGCCTGGTTCAGAACGCCGCCGACCCGCACGGGTGGGTGAGCATGGAAGTCAGCGCCGCCGAGCTGATGGCCAAAAACCCTCGCGTGCAGCAGGAGCTCAACAAGCACGTGCTCCGCGGGCGGCTGCGGGTGCGGCAGGCCATCGCCGACAAAGACCCCCTCCGCGTGGGCTTCGCCGCGGCGCAGTTCTTCGGCACCGCAGCCGCTGCCGAGGCCAAGACGTGGCTGGGCGACCAGAGTTTCCTTGCCGGGCACTACAGCCAGGCGATGGAGCATTATGCCTCGGCGGTCGCATCGGCCGATGTCGTCGCCCGCGCGGGCGCCGCGGCGCGGATGCGTCTGGCGGCGGCGCGCGCGGGGCGGCAGGCGGGTCAGGCGGCCTCCGAGAGCGTCACCATCGGCGAGCAGACCTTCACGCCCGGGCAGATCGAGCAGGAAGTTTCTCGGGCCGCCGCGGTGGCGCAGTCGCGCCAGGGCGCGGCAAATCTGCCCTGGACGATCGCCCCGGCGGGCAAATACGCCGCCGCAGTGGGACAATTGCCCCCCGCCCCGGCGGGCGTGCCGGCGCAGATGTGGAATGTGCATGAGATCGCCCTGCTGATGGCCGCCCGTCCGCACGCGTTGCCGTTTAGCGGGCAGTGGCTGGCCCAGCGGCAGGGGCACGAGCTCAAGTGCATCGACCTGGCGGCGCGGGGCGTCAAGTCCACGCCGGCCCCGACGAGCGGGATCAAGTCGACTCCGGCCCCGGCCGCCACGCGCACCAAGGTGCTGCCACGCGGATGGGGCAAACGACTGGCGGCGCAGAAGAAGAAGGAACAACCCAAGCCCGCCGCCCCCGAACCGGGCGTCTTCAAGCCCGTGCCCGGACGCATGGCCTCGCAGCCGGTGGTCGTCGGCAACACGGTCTGGGCGCTGTTCGAGGAGAAGACCTCGGACCAGAACGAGGGGCAGGTGAACCTGCGAGGAACGGTCATCGGCGGCGACGGCAAGCCCGCCAGCGATCAACCGATCTTCCCCCTGGACCAGTTCGCCTCGGCGGATCTGAACCTCCCGCTGAAGATTGTCGACGAGCGGTACATCATCGTCTATGGTCGCGCGGTCCTCTGCGGCGACATCGGCGGCGACGTGAACTGGGTTCGCTTCGGCGACTACCTGCCGCTGCGCGAGGGCGCGGCGTCGCCGGCGGCGGGCCTGGACGCGGTGCTGATCGACGGGCAGAACGTCTTCATCGGCGACGCCGGCATGAGCTATGTCGAGTGCGTCGACTTCGCCAGCGGCACGCGCCGCTGGGTCAGCCCCGCCCTGGAGGTCCGCCGCCTCCTGGGCCGGTCCGGCGAGGCGCTGCTGGTCGAGGCCGCCGACGAGGTGGTGGCGCTGGAGGCATCGAGTGGAAAGCTGCTCTGGCGGCGTGCGGCGGAGCACTGGGGCGGCGCCCTGGCCGGCGGCGAGGCGGGGCTGGTGTACGCCCGTGCGGTCAAGGGCGCGCCGTCGGCGGTCGAGATGGTCTGGGTGAATGTCACGACCGGACAAACGCAAGCGGTCTCTCGCGTGGATATTCCGCTGGGCGCCGGAGCGTCTATCGGCGGATGCGACGCCCTGACCGGAGTGGGCAACGAGATGGTCCTGCTGGTGCGCGGGCCGGCGGGGCTCCAGCCGGTGCGCCTGGGCCCAGGCGGGCCCGCGGGCCCCGCCGACGCGCGGGAACTGTGGCAGGCAAAACTCGGCGGATAGTCCGAAGTTTCGCGGGACCCCACAACGCCGCGGGGGTTCAACTTTCCCAGTGCTGAAGCTCAAGATGGGACGATGGGAGTTTCGTGAACAGGCATACGCGACAGATCGCTCTGCTGCTGGTAGCCGTGATAGGCGCCTTGCCCGCCGCCGCCCTGGCCGAGGGAACCTGGGAAGTCACACCCGAAAGCAAGGCCGCTCTCGAGCGAGGCATCGACTGGCTGGCCAAGAACCAGGGCCCCAAGGGCAACTGGGACAACGAGCAGATGGGCCTGGTCAGCATGGGGCTGCTGGCGTATCTGTCAGCCGGACATTTGCCCGGTCGCGGCAAGTACGGCCGCAACGTCCAGCAGGCGATGGACTATCTTCTTGACAACGCCAAACCGTCTGGCCTGATGAACATCGCCGTTCGCGGCCACGACATGTACAACCACGGTCTCTGCACGTTCGTTCTCGGTCAGCTTTACGGTATGACCGGCGACAAGCGCGTCGGTCGCACGCTGGACCGGGCGCTGCGGCTGATCCAGGACGCCCAGTGCGCCGACGGCGGGTGGGACTATGTGGCGATCTCGAAGCCGCAGGGTCACGACCTGTCGCTGACGGTGATGCAGGCCAAGGCGCTTCGCAGCGCGATGGACTGCGGGTTCAAGGTCGACCCCGGCGCGATCCAGCGGGCCGTCGAGTTCGTTCGGCGCAATTACCGCGCCGAGTTTGCCGTGGGGGTGGACGATCCCAAGCTGGTCAAGCAGATGGGGATGTTCTCGTACTCGCCCGGCAACGTCCGCAACACGAGCATCACCACCACGGCTATCGGCGTGATCTGCCTGCAGGAGTTCGGTCAGTACGACGACCCGCGCCTGGCGCCGGCGTGCCTGTACCTGCGGCACATGGTCAAGGTGGGCGAGCCGATCTTCATCAAGCAGTACGCCGACGCCCGCAAGATGAAGAAGGAAACGATGACCGTTCCGGACAACCACGTGCCCTTCGACGCCTACACGCTGTACTACCTCAGCCAGGCGCTCTACCAGCGCGGCGGTGAGGACTGGAAAATCGGATACACCGTCCTGCGCGACCAGCTTGCCAAACGCCAACGCGTGCAGCCGGGCAGCCCCGAGCACGGCACGTGGCAGTCCACCGTCTGGTGGATGCGCGGTAAGGAAGCGCAGTTCTACGGCACTGCGATCGGTTGTTTCGTGCTGGCCATGCCCAACCGCTACCTGCCGATTCTGCAGGAAGGGCGAATTGAAAGCCTGATCAAGACCGTCGAGGGTTCAAAGACGGACAACCCGTGAGAGTGTTTGATCGATGCTGAACTTTCCTCCAGGACTGGCTGTGTTTGCCGTCGCCGGCGTGGTCGCCGCGGCCGTGCCCGTCGCGCTGCACCTGCTCAACCGCCAGCGATTCCGCACGATCCACTGGGCGCCGATGGAGTTCCTGCGCCTGGCGATGGTCCGCAGCCGCAAGATGCTGCAGGTGCGCGACGTGCTGCTGATGGTCGTTCGCACCGCGGCGCTGCTGATGCTGGGCTTCGCGCTGTCGCGACCGTTCTTCTCCTCGGGCTACGGGTCCCTCTCGGCGCTGGCGCTGGTGTGCGGATTCTTCGGGATATTGAGCCTGGTCGCCGCGGCGGTGGTCCAGAAGGCGCTGGGCCGCATCCTGGCGGTGGTGGCCGGGGCGCTGCTGCTGGCAGTGGCGATCGTGGCGTTTCTGGGCGACTACGCCAGCCGCGTCAGCCAGGACGCCGCGGGGCCCAAGTCCGGCCAGGCGGTACACGTGATCCTGCTGATCGACAACAGCCTGTCCATGGGCTACCGCCAGACCAACGGAACGCTGCTCGATGACGCCAAGACACGCGCCAAGGACATCATCGACGACCTGCCGACCGGCAGCCGCGTGACCGTCGTGCCCCTGTGCGGCTCGGCGCGGCCGGTCATGCTCGACCCGTGCGTGTCGATTGACGACGCCAAGTCCGCCGTCAGCGAGATCCGCCTGGTCGACCGGGCCGTCACCATGCAGCAGGCGGCGGCACTGGCCGACGAGGCCAGCCGCTACGTCACCGATCTCGACAAGCGCATCGTCCTGCTGTCCGACCACCAGCGTCGCAACTGGAGCGGCGACAGCCAGGCCGCCTGGAAGCAGGTCAGCGACCTGCAGATCGTCGACCTGTCCCCGCAGGGACAGCGCGAAAACGCCTGGGTCGCCGACGTGCAGTTGCAGGATCAGGTCGCCGCCAAAGACGCCCCTGCCGTCATCACCGCCACCATCGGCTACGAAGGCCCCCAGCCGCGACGCGGGGTCGAAGTGGCTTTGAAGGTCCGCGATAAGGTCGTCGACACGCGAAGCGTCGACCTGGCCGGCGGGCAAGGTCAGCCGGTGATCTTCACGCACAAGATCGAGTCCGCCGTCAAGGGCGGCCAGACCGAGTTCGTGCCCGTGAGCGTTTCGATCGGTCCGCCGGACCGCCTGCCCCACGACGACGTGCGCTACGCCGTCGTGCCGGTGGTCGCCGGTCTGCCGGTGCTGTTCGTCGACCAGTACGGCGACCGGGAGGACATCGACGCCAATCTCTTCGGCGAGACGCTGCAGCTTCGGATGCTGCTGGCGCCGCGCCTGAGCCGGCAGGACCAGACCCTGCCCATCATCGACGTGCGCCACGTGACGATGGAGCGCCTCGCCCAGCAAGGCCAGGCCGCCCTCGAAGACGCGCGCCTCGTCGTGATCGCCGGGACGACCGACCCCGGACCGATGGTCAAGACCCTCCGCCAGTACGTCGAGCAGGGCGGGCAGATCTTCATCGCCGCCGGCGGCGACTTTCAGCCTGCCGCCTGGAACCTCTCGGCCTGGCTCGACGGGGCGGGAATCCTGCCGGCCCAGCTTGCCGACGAACCCTTTGGCAAGACCCTGCGCGAGAGCGGCGAAACGCCCGGATACTTCCAGTGGAACTTCGACTCCCTCATCGGCGAGTACTTCCAGATCCCCGGCGCCTCGACCGAGACCCTGCGAGACCTCTACGCCGGCGCCGCCGGCCCGTACTTCTTCAAGGCCGTCGTTCCTAAAGTCGAGCCCGTCGACGTGGACAAGGCCGTCGCCGCCCAGGCCAAGCGCACGGCTGAGAACCTCACGTTCCTCATCGGGACCGATTCCTGGGCCCATGAGGACCGCACGAGCGGCCTGACCGACAAGCAGCGCGCCGACCGCCTTCGCGACAAGCAGCGCCGCGGCGAGATTCAGCCGCGATGGCTGACCTGGGCCCGCCAGCGTGTGGGCGACCCGATGGACCGCCGCCCGGCCCAGGGGCAGAGCGTCGAGCAACTGGCCGCCGACCTGGCCGACAAGACCCGCCCGCGCGTGCTGGCGCGGTTCAGCAACGGTCTGCCCGCGGTGGTGCAGCGGTCGGTGGGGCTGGGCAGCATCGTCATGTGTACCAGCGGCGCCCTGGGCAACTGGGACGGCGGATGGAACACCGTCGGTCTCGACGACGCGGTGATCGTGTACGACCGGATCCTGCGGTCGATGCTGCACAAGTCGCTGCCCCAGCGCACCAGCGGCGTGGGCACCCCGCTGGTGCTGCCCATCGAAAAGGCCGACCGCCTCGACACCTTCGCCCTCAAACGCCCCGATGGTCTCAAGGACGACCTGCCCGTCGAGGTGCTCGAAGGCGACACCTACGCCCTGACTGTGCGGACCGTCACCCAGCGCGGCGCCTACCACATCCAGCGCACGGCCAGCCGCGACGCCGCAAAGCCGCCCTTCGAAGCCGACGTGGCGTTCAACGGTCTTGCCGGCGAATCGCAAGTGACGCTGCTCAATCGCGACGAGATCAAAAAAGCCCTTGGCGACGTCAAGTTCACGTGGGTCGGCCAGGGCGACTCGATCAGCCTTCAGGGCTCGCGGGCCCACGGCGAGAGCCTTTGGAAATGGCTCATATGGTCGGTCCTGCTGCTGATGCTCATCGAGCGGCTGATCGTCATCTGGCCCAACCTTCGGGCCAAACCGCAACAGGAGGCCGCCCATGGGTGAACTCTGGCAATTCCTGTTCGGGCTCAAAGACGCCAAGTCGATCACCGCGGCGCCGGAACTGACGTTTGGCGAGCACTGGGCGGCCGGGGCGCCGGCGTGGGTGTTCTTCGGCTGTGTGGCCCTGGCGGCGCTGGGGATTATTTCGTATCTGAAGTTCGAGCCGCGCATCCGCGACCGGCGGCGGTTCTGGGGCGCGGCGCTGCGGGCGCTGGTGCTGGCGGCGCTGTTCTTCGTGGCGGCAGACCCCATCCTCAAGATCAGCTACCGCCAGTCGCCCAAGCCGCTGGTGTACCTGCTGTTTGACGGTTCGGAGAGCATGGCGATCCGCGACCGCTTCGACAGCGCCCAGCAGCAGGCGCTGTGCAAGAGCGCGGGCATCGAGCCGGCGCCCGGGACGCCGCCGCCGAGCCGCCTGGAGTACATCCAGGGGCTGCTGAGCAGCAGCGACTTCATCGCCGACATGAACAAGAAGGCTCACCTGCGTGCCTTTGCCATCGACCGCCAGGGCGTCCACGCCCTCAAGTCGTCGACGGCTTCCGACGGCGCCGCCGAGGGCAAGACCATCGCCGCGGCGCTGACGGCCGCGGCGCCGCTGACGCCGCTGGGCAAGGCCATCGACGACATCGCCCTGGAGTACAAGCGCGACGACCTGGGGGCGGTGGTCATGTTCAGCGACTTCAACAAGAACTCCGGACCCGACCCCGACGCCCCGGCGGCCAGGCTCGCTCGACCGATCTACACCGTGGGCCTGGGCCCCGTCGCCACGCGAGACCTGTCGGTCAAGATGACCATCTCGCCGGTGCTCAAAAAGGCCGAACGCGACGTCGTGAGCGTCTCGCTCCAGCAGAGCCAGCTCGACGGGCAGAGCGTCACCGTGCGCGTGACGGCAGAGCCTCTGACAGCCGATGGGGCGGTGGACAAGAGCCGCCAGGGGCGCGTCATCGGCGAGCGCCAGGTGACGCTCCGCGGCGCCCGCGCGGCGACGGAGATCCCGTTCATTCCCGACGAAGTGGGGCGGGTGCGGCTGACGGCCAAGGTCGATCCCGTCAGCGGCGAGAGCGTCGAGGAGAACAACGCCTCGTCGCGCGAGGTGAATATTCGCGACGACTTCATGCGGCTGCTGTACGTGGCGTACGAGCCCAACTGGGAGTGGCGGTTCATCAAGGAAGTGTTCCACCGCGACAAGCTGGTGGGCATGCGGGGCTTCCGCACGTTCCTGTTTTCCAGCGACCCCGACGTGCGGCGGACCAACCCGCTGTTCACGCCGCGGATCGACTCCAACCGCGGCGAGTTCTTCGCTAACGACGTGATCTTCCTGGGCGACGTGCCCGCCGACGCCCTCACCGGGCGCTTCTGCGACAACGTCAAGGAGTTCGTCGGCAAGTTCGGCGGCGGCCTGGTCGTGATCGGCGGACCGGTGCATGGACCGGGGCAGTTGGCCGGAACGCCGCTGGCGGACATGCTGCCGGTGACGCTGGACCCCAAGGCCCGGCGCCGCGACAGCAAGGACTTCCTGATGCGCCTGACGCCGGCGGCCAAGGCCTACGGGTTCATGAAGCTCGGCGACAATGACGACGAGAACGCCCGCGCCTGGGACAACATCGGCCCGCTGTCCTGGTACAACCCATGCAAGAGCATCGACCCGCGCACGCGCGTGCTGGCCGAGCACCCCAGCGACACCTGCGAGGACGGCAAGACCAAACAGCCCCTGATCGCCATCCGCCAGTACGGCAAAGGCGAGGTGGCGTACCTGGCGTTCGACGAGACGTGGCGCCTGCGGCGGCTGCACGGCGAAAAGTACTACCGCCAGTTCTGGGGGCAGTTGATCTACCGCCTGGGCCTGGGCCACGCCACCGGCAGCCAGAAGCGGTTCATCGCCCGCAGCGACCGCACGCGGTACCAGGTCGACGACGAACTGCGCCTGACCGTCGACGCGTACGACGAAGACTTCCAGCCGCTGACGCGAGCCAAGCTGCCCAGCGGAAAGCTCGAGGGCGAGCTGATTGTCACCGACGAGGCGGGCAAGGTGCGCCCCGCCCGGGCGATCAGCATTCCGCTGGCCCGCCAGGAGCAGGGGCAGTACGAGCTGGTGCTTCCGCTGCTGGAAAGCGGCGACTACCGCATCCGCGTCAAGGACTCGGTGACCGGCGAGTTTTCGGAGGTGGTTTTTTCGGTAACGAATATTTCCGCCGAGCGTCAAAGCGCCGTGCGGAACATCAGCCTCGAACAGGACCTGGCCAAGGCCACCGCCGGCAAGGTGTACGACCTGACGACGCTGGACAAGCTGCCCGGCGAGATCCGCTTTGCCGGGGTGGAGAAGACCGACGTGCGGATCTTCCCGCTGTCGAGCACCTGGTTGTGCTTCCTGCTGCTGGTGGTGCTGGCGGTGGGGGAGTGGGCCTTGCGGAAATGGATCAACGTGCCATGAGCAGCCTCAAGCCATTGCGAAGTCAACTCTCGGCCCTGATGCGGCGCCGCGCGGGCGCCCGCGCCTTCATGGGCTGGTCGGCGCTGGTGCTGGCGGGGCTGTGGCTGCTGTACGCGATGTTCCTGGTCGACATCCTGTTCCTCATGACGCGCCTGCAGCGGGGCATCGCCCTGGCGGCGGTCGCCGCCGCCCTGGCGTGGGTGATGGCGCGGATGGTTCGGCCGTGGCTGGCGCGGCGCGAAGACGCCATCGACGTGGCGCTCAAGGTCGAGCGCCATCGCAAGATCGACAGCGACCTGGTGGCGGCGATGCAGTTCGAATCGCCCGCGGCGGCAACGTGGGGCTCCAAACATCTTGAGCAGGCGGTGATCGACCGCGTGGCCCAGCAGACGCAGCGGTGGCGCCTGGCCAGCGACTTGCCCGAGGGCGGGTTGCGCCGGCGGCTGTTGGCCGGGGCCGGCACGATGGCGCTGGTGGTGGCGACGCTGGCGATCTTCCCGCAGTACAGCGGCATCTTCCTGATGCGGTTGATGTTCTCGTCGGCGTTCTATCCCACCGACACCGAGATTCGCGACGTGCGGATCAACAGCCAGTCGCTGGGCGTGCTGCGAGAGCCCGGTTTCACCGCGCACTGCCCGGTGGGGCGGGCGGTGAACTTCCGCGTCGCCTGGGCCGGCGTGCCTCCCCGCGAGGGGCACATCGACATCAAGCCCGTCGGCCAGGGTCCGGCCCTGACGCTGCCCCTGACCGCCCTTGAGGGCGACCAGGTCCACGTGGCCCAGCTCGAGCAGATGAGCGGCGCGTTCGAGTTCCGGATCGCCCTGGGCGACGCCCGCACGCAGTGGGCGCGGCTGATCCCCGTGCCCCCGCCGGTGGTGCAGCCGATCTTCAAGCCCACCGTGCCCGATTACGCCCGGGCGGCAGGCGTGGCCGAGGCGGCTGAGGGCGTCTCCAAGCGCCTCATCGCTGTCTACGACGGCGCCAGCGTCGACCTGCAGGTGCGCTGCCTCAACAAGCCCCTCAAGAGCGTCGAGCTGGTCGTGGCCGACAAGCGCTACGCCCTGACCGACGCCGGCCAGGACGGGCGCCTGTGGACGTTGCCCGCCACGGGCACGCCGCTGTCGGAAGTGAGCGGCCCCATCGACTACGAGATCGCCGCGATCGATCGCGACGACCTGCCTCCGGTGGATCCGATCAAAGGCCAGATCCGTCTGGAAGACGACCGCGCTCCGACACTCGAGGCCAGCGTCGCCCGCCTGAAAGAAGTGGTCGTGCTGCCTAACGCCCGACCGACGGTGCGGTACAAGCTGGCGGATGATTTCGGCATCAGCGCCCTGACGATGCGCCTGACGGTTCGCCCGGCTGTCGGCGGCGAGGCCCGCACGAAAACCTATTCGCTGCTGGCCCAGGGCGCCATCGTGCCGCTGCCCAAGCTGCCGCTGGAAGAGGGCTTCTCGTTCGACCTGGCGCCGCTGGGCCTGGCCAAGGGCGACGCCATCGAACTGGTGCTCGAGGGGTGCGACTATCGCGGCAAGAGGCCCGGGCGCACGACGGCGGCCACGCCCATCATGCTCAAAGTGACCGACCAGGCCGGGGCGCTGCAGGCGTTGACGAAAGACCCCGACGCCCAGTCGGAGCAGAAAATTCGCCAGATCATCAATCGGTCGACGACCATTGAGGAAAGGGCAAAGCCATGAGACAGACAAGATTGATCGCGGCCGGCGTGGCGGCGGTGCTGCTGTCGGGCGTGGCGGTTGGGGTGGAGCCCGATGCGCTGCGGACGTACCAGGGGGCCCAGTTGCGGGCGCGCCAGATGGCGGGGGAACTGATCGCCGACGTGCTGGACGGGCAACTGGAGCAGTTCCGCTGCAACCAGCTCACCGACCTTCCGGTGTACCAGGATATCGTCTCGATGCGCCAGAACGTGCAGCGGCTCACCGACGTCGAGATGAAGGACGTGGTGGTGCTGCTGACCAAGGCCCAGCAGGTGAGTCCCGATCAGCGTGAGGCTTTGTTCGCCCAGGCCCGCTCCAAGGTGCGAGAGGTCGTCAAGACTCTTGCGGCGGAACGCCAGCGGTTGCTGGAGCGCATGCGGGTGGCCCGCATGTCCGACCAGGCCAACCACCTGCTGGAGATGCAGCGGGCGGTACACAAGCTGACGCTGACGCTGCCGGAGATCGCCGACCTCGAGGCCCGCGAGACGCGGGCGGTCTCGGCCGTCCAGGACCAGCGCGACGTCAACACGATGCTGCTGGCGCTGGTGGACGAGCTGTCGATCATCAGCGGATGGGGCCCGCCGGCCGGGGCGGCGGCCTCGGATGGGCTTCGAATGCTCCGCGCCCACAAGGTCAGCGAGCATGCGCTGGCCGCGGCCAGGCTGATTGAATCGGTCGACTACGCCAAGGGCGCCGCCGAGCAGAAGGCCGTCATCGACGGCTTGACGGCGCTGCTGTACCAGGTAGGCACCAGCGGCGCGACGCGCCTGAGCTTTTCGCAGCTTCTCAACCTGCTGACGGAGTTGCAGCGTCGCCAGCAGGCGCTGCAGGCGGTCACGCAGAAGGCCTCGGCCGCCGAGGCGCCGCAACTGGCGGACCAGCAGCGCGGCATTCATCGCGACCTGGGCATGCTGGCCCAGCGATTGACGCACATTCCGCCGACGGCGCCTCATCTGGAAAACGCCAAGGCCTCGGCCCTCAAGGCGGCGCAGGTTCTCGCCGCTGCCGCCATGCCCCAGGCGATGGAACCGCAGAAGGCGGTCCTGGCGAGCCTGTCTGCCGTCGAGGCGCTGCTGCGGGCGTCGGAACAGACGCTGGGCTCGGACAAAACCGCCGCCCAGCTTGCTGACGAGCTGACCGCCCTGATGCGCCTCGACGAGGCACTGACGCTCATCCGCGCCCAACACGACCAGATCGAAGGGCAGCTTGGCAACGCCGCCCAGGCCGCCGCGTCCGAAAAGAGCATTGCCGACTTGGTCGCCGCCGAACATGCCAAGTACCCGATGATCCCCCAAGTCGTTGCCACCCGTCTGGTGCAGGCCAAAGACGCCGCACTCGAAGCCTTCCGCGTGATCCCCCTGGCGACCGAGCGGGCGCGACCGGCCGTCAAGGCCACCGCCGAGGCCCTCGACCAGGCGCACGCGGCTGTCAAGCGGGCGCTGGCCGACGCCAACCGCAAGGCCCTGGGCGTCAAGATCGGCGAATTGGCCCGCGCCATCGACGCCCTCGAACGTGCCAGCGTGGCCGAACGCGCCCAGGCTGTCCGCGCACGCCTGGCGTCCAATGACGGGGGGTTCAAGCCCGAGGCCGCCAAGAAATTCGTCCAGGAGCAGCAGACCGTTTCGAACGTCGCCCGCGGCGTGGCCGAGGGCATCAAGGACACCGCCCCCAGCGCCGTCAAGGCGATTCTTCAGGCCCAGGCCCTCGTCGACCAGTCGCGGGAGCGAATCGCCAAGGACATCGCCGCCGACCCCGCCCGCCAGGCGTCCGTCGAAGCGCTCCAGGCCTCCGACCTGCTCGCCGAGGCCACCAAGCTCGTCCGCGGCGAGATTGTCGCCGCCGCCGGGCAGCTTGACGAAGCCGCCTCAAGGGAACTGGTCTCGGTCGAGAAGGTCGCCGAAGGCGTCGACGCGGCGCTGACCGCCGCGGAGAAGTCCGTCGCCAACCAGCTTGCGGCCGTCGAAGCCGCCCAGCAGAAAGTCCTCACCGCCCGCGCCGATCAGTTGCGAGCGGCAGGGCAGGAACAGGCCGCCCAGGCGGCGGATATGGCCGACAAGCTTAACCAGGCCGCCACCGCGCAGGCCGCCGCCGCCGCGGCGATCGCTCGCTATGGACGCGGCGAGGCCAACACGCCCCTCGAAGCCGTCAATGAACTGCAGAAGACTGTCGACCTGGCCCTTGAGATGCTCAAGGACGCCGCCCGACGCCCCGCGGCGCTCGAAGCCCAGAAGGCCGGACGCGTCGACGGCGTCACCGCCAAACTCCAGGACGTGCAGCAGGCCGCCGAGACGGCCGTCCGCGCCATGCTCGAAGGCAATACCCCCCAGGCCGCCAAGGCCGTCGCCATCGCCCAGCAGTCGCTGACCGACGCCCAGACGCAGGCGCAGAGCGAAGAGTCCGCCGCCCAGACCGCCGCGCCCGGGGCGATCAACCTCAAGGCCCAGCAGCGCGTCACCGAAAACGCCACCGCCGCCGCGGCGCTGTCCAAGGACGCCGCACCGCAAGCGGCGGGGCAGCTTGACCAGGCAGCCGCAAAGTCTGCCCAGGCGGGCAAGCAGATCGAAGCAGGTGCTGCAGCGCCTGAGGCGCGCAAGACCCAGGCCGACGTCGCGGCGATGCTCAACAAGGCCCTGAAGGATCTCGAAGCCGCCAAGGCGAAACTCGCCGAAGCGGCCAAGCAGGATCTCGCCGCCCAGCAAGCCAAGGCCGCCGCCCTGGCCGCACAGGCCAAGAACGTCGAGCCCACCGCCGGCACGGCCCTCAAGCGGGCCGAGCAGGCCGCCGAGCAAGGCGCCAAGAGCGGCACGCAGGCGGGCAAAGCCGCCCCGCAGGCCCAGCAGGATGTCAAAAAGAACATCGAGCAGGCCGCCGCAAACCTCCAGGCCAAGAAGCAGGAACTTCAGCGAGACAAGAAGCTCGCCGACACCTTCAAAGACCTTGCCAAGCAGCAGCAGAAAGCCCGCGAGGAGCTGATCGCCTTGGCCGCCCAGATGGGCGAGGCCGCCCCGCAGCCCAAGCTGCCCCCCAATAAGCGGAACAATCCCGACCAGCCCAAGCTGCCCGACGACGGCAAGAAGAAGCCCTCCGGCCCCCAGCCGCCCTCGCACGGGGCGATCCCGCAGGAAAGCAAAGGCGATAAGGACCAGGGGGCAGGCGCCGCCGACCCGACCGCGCAGCTCCAGAAGCCCGGCAAGGCCCCGGCGGCGGAATCGCCCCCCGGACAGAGCGGACTGGCCCCGGCAGGTCAGCAGCAGGCCCAGCCGCAACAGCCCGAGATGCCCAAGAGCGATAAGAAGGACGAGGACCTGAACAAGGCCAAAGCCCTGGCCAGTGCCCTCGGCGACTACATCGGCGCCCAGGAAGAGATGGGCGACATGGCCGAGAAACTCTCGCAGCAGAAGAAGGTCGCCAACAAACCGCTTAAGGAGGCCCTCAAGGAAGCGGCCAAGCTCAACCCCAATCTCGACCGCGCGCCGCAGCAGGAGTTCATCCCCCCTGAGACGACGCCGATCTTCCCGCCCAGCAACAAACCGCCGCTGCCGCCGCAGATCGCCGGCGGTGGGGCCATGCCCCAGCAGCGAAAGATGGACAAGAGCGAAGGCGGCGAGAAGATACCCATTCCCCCGCAGACCCAGGGGCCCCAGAACCCCGCCACCGCTGTCGGGCAGGCCCAGGATACCAACAACCCCCAGGTGCAGAACCCGCCCGAAGAAGGCGTTAACGCCTCGACCGTGATTCAGACGGCGCCGATCACCTCGCCGGCGCAACCGGCTGCGCCGCCCTCGGCCCCGGGAGTCTTCGAGCCTAACACGGGCAAGCCCTCGCCCGCCACCCCGACCGGTCGCAGCACGCCGCCGCCTCCGCCGCCGGCGCCCAAGAAGCAGGACAAGCCCGCCGACAAGCAGGACCAGGTGGCCAAGAAGCCTGAGGACAAGGACAAGCCCAAGGAAAAGAAGAAGCGCACCATCACCGAGGCGTCAGACCAGCCTCCGCCGGCGCCCAAGCCCCTGGGCGATGAGTTCAAGCCCGTGGCGCCGGAAGAGACGGCCGAGCAGATCGCCACCAAGCCCGTCGTCGACAAGGCCCTCGAAACGCTGGACAAGAACGGCGAGCTGCCTAAGGACGATGCGGACAAGGGCGACGAAGACGAGGAAGTCGAGATCGTCAAGGCCCCGCCGCAGCCCAAGCAGGATGACAAGCAGGACGACAAGCCCCCGCCGGGCAAGACCGGCACCACGCCGGGCGATCTGGGCATGGGCCAGGGCACGCCGGGCAAGGGCGTCGGCGGCGAGAGCACCGGCAACCCGACCGAGGACCGCCCGCAGAAGGGCAACCAGCACGGAAAGTTCGACGGCAAGCGACCCTGGGCCAAAGTCGGCAAGATGGACGACCTGATCCCCAAGGGCGAGGCGCTGCCTCCGGGCTTCAAGCCCGAGCCCAAGAACGACGAGCCGCCGGAAGACCCCTTCGCCCTTCCGGAAAAGGCCAAGCCCAATGTCACCCCGCCGGACGTCGACCCCAATGCCCCGCAGAACTTCGGCGGCGGCAAGGGCGGCGGGCTCAACAAGCCCGGCCGGCGCACCGCCGACGCCAAAGTCGCGGCCAAGAAACATGATGACAAACCGTGGTTTGCCAAACTGCCGCCGGAGTTGCGTGCGGCCATCCAGAGCAGCGCCAAGACGCAGCCGCCGCCTGGATACGAAGAGAAACTTCAAAACTACCGCCAGAGCGTCAAGTAGAACGGACCGAAAAACGGGCCCAGCGCCCAGGAGTCGATAATGAGCGAGCAGCAGCTTTCCAAAGACGATATCGCAGCCGTGCAGACGTGCCAGAAGGCCTACGAGACCATCCGCAAGGAACTGGCCAACGTGATCATCGGCCAGGATCAAGTGATCGAGCAGGTGTTGATCTCGATCTTCTCCCGCGGCCACGCGCTGCTGGAAGGCGTCCCGGGCCTGGCCAAGACGCTGCTGATCAGCTCGATCGCCCAGGCGCTGCACCTGACGTTCAAGCGTATTCAGTTCACGCCGGACTTGATGCCCAGCGACGTCACCGGCACCGAGGTCATCCAGGAAGATCCGACCACCGGCAAGCGGCAGTACCAGTTCCTGCCCGGGCCGCTCTTTGCCAACATGATCCTGGCCGACGAGATCAACCGCACGCCGCCCAAGACGCAGGCGGCCATGCTCGAGTCGATGCAGGAGCGCCAGATCAGCGCCGGCGGAACGATCCACACCCTGCCTGCGCCCTTCTTCGTGCTGGCCACGCAGAACCCCCTCGAGCAGGAAGGCACCTACCCGCTGCCCGAGGCCCAGCTCGACCGCTTCCTGCTGTATATCAAGGTCGACTACCCCAGCGGCCTGGAAGAGTGGGAGATCGCCCGTCGCGTCACGACCGACTCGCTGGGCAAGATCACGCCGGTTATGAGCGGCGACCAGATCGTCCAGGTGCAGGACCTCGTCCGCCGCGTGCCCGTCAGCGACCAGGTGCTCGGCTACGCCCACGCCCTGGTGCGGGCGTCGCGACCGCGGACCGGGGAAGCCCCCGAGTTCATCAACAACTGGGTGAACTTCGGCGCCGGCCCGCGCGGGCTTTTGACGCTGGTGACGGCCGCCAAGGCCCGGGCGATCCTCTACGGGCGTTTCCACGCCACCACCGGCGACGTGCAGGCCGTTGCCCACGCCTCGCTGCGGCACCGCATCGCGGCGAACTATCCCGCCCAGGCCGCCAACGTCGGCAGCGACAAGCTCGTCGACATGCTCGTCGAGGCGATCCCGGCAGACAAGCAGTACCAGCGCCCCGTGGCGTGACGGCCGGAGACGGGGAGTGCGGGATTACGCGGATTGAGAGGATTAAGAGGATTAGAAACGAAGACGGGGACGGGGATGGGTAGGCAGGAAGACCAAGAGGATTAAAACGAAGATGGGGACGGAGAGTGCGGGATTACGCGGTTTAAGGGATTAAGAGGATTCGGAACAAAGATGAAGACTGTGACAGGTGTCAATCAGTTCTCTTCTTTCTTAATCCTCTTAATCCTCTTAATCCTCTAAATCCCGCACTCCCCGTCCCCGAACCTGGATGATTGCTATGGCACAGACATCAATCTTAACGCGATACTTGAGCCCGGCCGTGCTGGCGCGGATGGCGGATCAGCGGATCGAGGCCAAGCTGCTGGTCGAGGGAAACCTGGCCGGGGCGCACAAGTCGCCGCGCCATGGGTTCGCCGT
Organism: Planctomycetaceae bacterium; assembly: GCA_039680605.1. Lineage (NCBI taxonomy): Bacteria > Pseudomonadati > Planctomycetota > Planctomycetia > Planctomycetales > Planctomycetaceae > Planctomycetaceae bacterium. Next base: position 63,207 of record JBDKTA010000008.1, read on the forward strand.
CGAGTTCGCCGGCCATCGCGAGTACGTCCCCGGCGACGACCCCAAGCACATCGACTGGCGCGTGTACTTTACGCGCGAGAAGTATTTCATCAAGCAGTACGAGATGGAGACCAACTTCGTCTGCCACCTCGTGCTCGATGTCAGCGCGTCGATGCGCTACGGCGAGGGCAGCCAGCAGAAGATGCAGTACGCCGCCGAGATGGCCGCCACGCTGGGCTATTGCGTGGTGCATCAGAGCGACAAGGTCTCGCTGACGACCTTCGACCAGGACGTCGTCGACCACGTCCCCCCCAGCAATGCCATGGGGCAGGTCATCCGCATGACGCACGTGCTCGACCAGATCCAACCGGTCAAGAAGACCGACCTGGGCGCCTGCCTGCAGGTGCTGGCCGGGCGGTTCAAGCGACGCGAGATCGTCATGATCTTCAGCGACTTCTTCTGCGACCTGGAAGGCCTCGAAGGCCCGCTCCAGCAACTGCGCTGGAACAAGCACGAGGTCGTGCTCTTCCACACGCTCCACCACGATGAGCGAACGTTCGACCTGGCGGGCATGGTCAAGTTTGTTGGCTTGGAGAGCGACCAGAACCTGCTGGCCCAGCCCGACGACCTGCGCAACAGCTATCTCGATGCCCTGGGAAGACATAACGCTCAGATCGAGGACATCTGCCACCGCAACCAGATCGAGTACGTCCCCGTCGATACCAGCCGCGACAAAGGCGAAATCCTCTGCGACTACCTCCACCGCCGCAGCCTCCTCAACCGCGGACGATAGCAAATCTGAAAATCGCATGCCAGAGAGACCCTTGGGCCCATAGCCAAGGTTCGTTCCGAGTATTTTTCACCATCGGCGCGGTTTTTCCTTGCGAAATTTCCAATGTCGGTTAGTATACCCATTGCACATTCCGGTGGTAGGAGAACCGCCGTGTGTTTTTTCGCTGGAGCAGAGGTGCCCAGCCCTGTTTTCGACGCTGTCTGATTCATTTTGTTTTGCTGGGTTGTTTAGAAGAAGAAAAGGAAGGAATTTGCCGTGCGGCAAGTCCTCAACTGAACAAAGGAGCTCGTCATGAGGAAATTGGCCACTTTCTTTGTCATCGCAGTGATGACGCTGGGGATGAGTACCGCCCAAGCCCAGACAGCGTATACCTGGGTTGGCTCGGATAACTCTTCGTGGATGACCGGCAGCAACTGGTCTCCGGAAGGCTACTCCGGCAGCTACAATGGCGGCGATACCTTTGCGATTTCCTCCGGCATCGCCAATGCCAACGGCAACACGTTCTACGACGCCCTGACGGTCAATGCCGGCGGCACGCTGGACATCACCGTCAATTGGGCGGCGCCGATGAACCTGACGTTGGCCGGCGGCACCGTGGCCAGCAGCCCCGGCGGCATGACGCAGCTGTACAACCACGGCTGGGGCGTGCTGAAGATCGACGACGTCGATCCGACTGCGGGCGTGACGGCCTCGACCGTCAACGTCGCCACGGGCACGGACTTCTACCTCAGCACGATTCTCAACATGGGCGCCGGCGGCAGCGGCAACCTGGTCAAGACCGGCGACGGCCTGCTGCGCCTCAATGGCGGCACGTTGGGCAATTGGACCGGCACCCTCACCATCGACGGCGGCAAGGTTCGGCTTGAAAACGCCAACGCCCTGGCCAAGGGCACGGTGGTCGTGGACGGCGATGAGTTCCTCATCGGCGCGGGCTTCAACAACGGCCAAGTGCTGGTACAGGCCGGCGGCGTCGCCGAAAACGACAACAACGGCGCCAAGATCGCCGCGCTGCACCTCCAGGGCGGCACGCTTAAGGGCTACAACAACTGGCAGATCGGCAACGGCGGCAGTAACGGGAGCAAGATCTACGTGGACAGCGCTTCGACGATCACCTCGGTGAACGCCGGGCAGGACTTCTACATCGGCGCCCAGCTTTACGGCACGGGCGACCTGCTGATCAGCGGCCCCGGGCGAGTCGGGCTCAATAACGACCGCGCCGGCGTCTATTACAGCGGCACGATCACCATCGACAGCGGCAGCACGCTGCGGATGTGGAATCAGTACGGTCTGTCCGGCGGCACGGTCAACGTGACCGGTTCGGGCGGGCTGTTCCAGATCGGCGAGGGTTTTGCCAACGGCCAGGTGAACGTCCAGACCGGCGGCGTGGCCTACACGGATGGAAATAACAACTACGTGAGCAACCTGCACCTGCAGGGCGGCGATCTGCAGGGCGACGGCTGGCGGGGCGTCGGCAACGGCGGCAACAACGGCAGCAAGATCTTTGTCGACAACGCCTCGACGATTTCCTCGATGAACGCCGACCAGGACTTCTACGTCAACGCCCAGCTCAACGGCTCGGGCGACCTGGTCATGAGCGGCCCCGGGCGTGTCGTCCTGAGCAACGACAAATCCGGCACGGCTTACAGCGGCACGATCACCATCGACAGCGGCACTACGCTGCGGATGGGCAACCAGTACGCTCTGTCCGGCGGCACGGTTAATGTGACCGGCTCGGGCGGGCTGTTTCAGATCGGCCAAGGCATCAACGGCGGGCAGGTGAACGTCCAGACGGGCGGCATCGCGTACAACGACGACAACAATACGTACGTGGGCAACCTCCACCTGCAGGGCGGCACGCTGCAGGGCGACGGCTGGCGCGGCGTGGGCAACGGCGGCAACAGCGGCAGCAAGATCTATGTGGACAGCGATTCGACGATTTCGTCCATGAACGCCGACCAGGACTTCTACATCAACGCCCGGCTTAACGGGACCGGAGACCTGCTCGCAAGCGGACCGGGGCGCGTCGTCCTGAACAACGACAAGTCCGGCACGGCCTATAGCGGCACGATCACCATCGACAGCGGGACGACGCTGCGGATGGGCAATCAGTATGCTCTGTCCGGCGGCACGATCAACGTGACCGGCTCGGGCGGGCTGTTCCAGATCGGCCAGGGCATCAATGGCGGTCAGGTGAACGTCCAGACCGGCGGCGTGGCGTACAACGACGACAACAATACCTACGTCGGGAATCTCCACCTGCAGGGCGGCACACTGCAGGGCGATGGAAACCGCAGCGTCGGCAACGGCGGCAACAGCGGCAGCAAGATTTACATCGACAGCGCCTCGACGATTTCCTCGGTCACGGCCGGGCAGGAGTTCTACATCAACGCACGGCTGTACGGGACGGAAAATCTGTTGATCAGTGGTCCGGGACTGACGCAGCTTAATAATGACAAGATCGGAACGGCCTATACCGGGACGATCACGATTGACAGCGGCAGCACCCTGCGGATGAGCAATCCCAACGGTCTGTCCGGCGGCACGGTCAGTGTCACCGGCACGGGCGGGCTGTTCCGACTCGGCGAAGGCTTCGCCAGCGGCCGCGTGAATGTCCTCACCGGCGGCGTGGCTGAAAGCGACGGCCACTACAAGCAGCTCGCCAACCTGCACCTCGATGGCGGTACGCTCAAGGGCACCAACGGCCAGTATGTCGGGCAGGGCACGGGCAACAGCGTTATCACCGTCGACAGCTCCTCGAACATAGAGATGACCAACGCCGACGAGAATATGTACCTGTACGCCAAGCTGCTGGGCAGCGGGACGCTGAACAAGGTCGGCGACGGCAACTTGTGGCTGATGAACGCCAGCACCAGCTTCACCGGCGACTGGTCGGTCAACACCGGTAATCTGTACCTCAACGCGGCCGACTCGACGGGCAACGGTGGCGGCATGTTGAGCATCGCCTCCGGCGCCGGGGTCGTCTACCAGGACGGCGGCGTGACCAATGTGAACGTCTCGCAGTTCACCCTGGGCGGATACCTCTTCACCAAGGACAACGCCTATAACGCCAACGACTGGTATGACATCACTCAGACCTACCAGGCGGATGATGGCACATCGGTCGATTTCGCCAGCTACTTCACCGGTTCAGCCGGCGAGAAGATCACGATCTACTCCGTTCCGCCCTCGACGCTGTACACCTGGGTCGGCGGCGACAGTGACTGGCAGACCACCACGCAGTGGCAGGACAGCGAAAGCAACAATCCCTCGAACTTTACCAGCGGCAACGAGTTCGACCTGGCCGGCGGCACGGCCACCACGGGCAACGGCAATACGTTCGCCGACCGCCTGAACGTCAAGGACACCGGCACGCTGTCGGTTAACTCCGACCGCACGGCCAGTAACATCCATCTGGACGGCGGCGTGATCGAAGGCGTGTCCAACGACGCCCGCATCCGTGGGAGGATTACCGTCGACAGCGCCTCGACCATCAGCAACAACGCCGGCGCCGGCACCAACTTCTATGTGAACTCGCAGTTGGCCGGCACGGGCAATCTGCTGATCAGCGGCGACGGAACCGTGCGGCTTGAGAACGGCACCGCCGACGAGACGTACAGCGGCACGATCACCATCGCCAGCGGCACGACGCTGCGAATGCAGAACCAGTACGGTCTGTCGGGCGGTACGGTGAACGTCAATGGCGACGGCGGGCTGTTCCAGATCGGCGAAGGCTTCGCCATCGGCCGCGTGAACGTCAACAGCGGCGCGGTCGCCGAAGTGACCAATTGGTGGAACCCGGTCGTCAACCTGCACCTGGCCGGCGGTACGCTGCGCAAGGAAGTGAACGTCGGCGATCTCGGCGTTGGCAACGGCAGCAGCAGCAGCGCCATCTATATCGATAGCGCCTCCACGATTTCCAGCGACAACGGCCAGACGCTGTACATCAATGCCCCGCTGTACGGGACGGGCGCGCTGGCCATCGCCGGCGACGGCCGCGTGTATCTCCAGGGTGATCTGTCCGACGACACTTACAGCGGCACGATCACGATTGGCAGCGCCGCCACGCTGCGGATGAACAATCAGTACGGTCTGTCGGGCGGCACGCTGAATATCGTCGCCGGCAGCGGCACGTTCCTGACCGGCGAAGGCTTCAACAGCGGCCGCGTGAATGTCCAGACCGGCGGCGTCGCGACGGTGGATGGATGGAACAATCCGATCTCGAATCTCCACCTTGCCGGCGGTACGCTGACCAAGAATGTCGGCAGCGGCGACCGGTATATCGGCAACGGCAGTTCGAGCAATATCTACATGGATAGCGCCTCGACGATTTCCAGCGACAACGGCGAGATCCTGTACGTCGCCGCCGTGCTCAACGGCACGGGTAATCTCGCGATTGCCGGCAACGGCCGCGTGCACCTCCAAGGCGACGCCTCGGACAGCACGTACAGCGGCACGATCACCGTCGGCAGCGCCGCGACGCTGCGGATGGGCAATCAGTACGGTCTGTCGGGCGGAACCGTGAACCTTAACGGCAGCAGCGGCACCTTCCTGACCGGCGAAGGCATCAACAGCGGCCGGGTGAATGTCCAGACCGGCGGCGTCGCGACGGTGGACGGCTGGAACAATCCGCTGTCGAATCTGCACCTTCAGGGAGGTACGCTCCGAAAGGATATCGGCAACGGCGACCGCTGGATCGGCAACGGCAGCTCGAGCAACATCACCGTGGACAGCGCCTCGACGATTTCCAGCGACAGCGGCCAGAGGTTGTACATCGGCGCCCTGCTGAAGGGCACGGGCAACCTGGCGATCGCCGGAGACGGCGTTGTTCAACTGCAGGGCGATTCGCCGGACGCCAACTACAGCGGCACGATCACGATCGCCGGCACCGCCACGCTGCGGATGGGCAACTCGTACGGCTTGGGCAACGGTACGGTGAATCTCACCGCCGCCAGCGGCGCCTTTGAGATCGGCTCGGGCTTCCGCACCGGACGCGTCAATGTGTATGCCGGCGGGCTGGCCAAGAACACCGACGGCCAGGCGCCTGTCTACAACATGCACCTCAACGGCGGTACGGTGGAAAACGTCAATGGCGGCAGTTACTGGTTTGGCGAGAACAACGACAACAACAACCTGTACATCGAAAGCGCCGGCGGCACGATCAAGCAGGACACCGGTGCAGGCGACTGGATGTACATGGGCGTTGTGCTCAACGGCAGCGGCAACCTGGCCAAGACCGGCGTGGGCGCTCTGTACTTCGACCGCAACAGTTCCGAGACCTACAGCGGCAACTGGGATATCCAGGGCGGCAAGCTGTACGTCAGGAACACCAGCGGCGACCGCAATGCCGCCGGTTCCCTCGGTTCCGGTGCGCAGGTCAATATCGCCACCGGCGCAGTCCTGGAGTTCGAGGATATCGGCGAGAACTCCTGGACGATGAACAAGATGGTCACCGGCACGGGCACGGTGAAGATGGGATGGTATGACACCCTGACGATTGCCCGCAATCTGGCCAATACTGCCGGCGGCATCAACCCCGGCAACAGCGCGGGAATCACGACGGTCGATCTGTACTGCGATAGCAGCGACGCCCAGTACGGCGCCCTGAACTTCGCCAAGAATGACCTGGGCCAGAATGCCCAGTGGTACATGGAGGTCCTGGGCGTCGACGGCGTGGCTGGCGAGGATTACGACCAGATCGTCCTGACCCACAGCGGGTCAAGCTATGCGAAGCTGACGGGTCTGTCGAACGTTGATCTGTACGTCGACGTGTCGGCCCTGGGCGTCGGTCTCGACCCCGGCGTCGTGACGATTTTCACCGGCGCCACCAATGACATCAGTTCGATGTCCTTCGCCAACGTGTACTGGATCGGCGGCACGGGCAGCGTTAACTATAATTTCATCGACGGACTGGGCACCATCACTCTGACTGACGTGGTGGTGGATGTCCCCGAGCCGGCGACCATGGCTCTGCTGGTCCTGGGCGCAGTGGCCGTGGTGATTCGCCGCCGCCGTCGGGCATAAGGGCAAGTTCCGGTTAAACGAGAACGGGCGGCCGTAGCGGACAATCCGCTGCGGCCGCCCGCTTTTTTGCGGATGTCACAGGCACCCAGCAGAGACTCTATTGGATACTCCCGCCGCCGGTGCTAGAATCTGACCCTTCATGAACGAGCGGCATGTACAAGGCCTGGAGTCGGTGCTCCCGCAGATGCGCGGGTGCGTGTTGACCATCGGCAACTTCGACGGCGTACACGTGGGACATCGCCATATCATCGCCCGCGCGCGGGCGCTGGCCGATGGCGAGGGCGTGCCCGTCGTGGCTATGACCTTCGACCCGCCCCCGGACCTGGTCATGCGCCCGCAGGACGCGCCGCTGCGCCTGACGCTGCCCCAGCGCCGCGCCGAACTGCTGCTCGAAGCCGGCGCCGATTATGTCGTCACGGCCCGCACCGACAAGGCCCTGCTGAGTCTGACAGCCGAGCAGTTCGTCGCGCGGGTCGTCATGGACCGCTTTGAGCCGCGGCACGTGGTTGAGGGTGGCAACTTCTTCTTCGGCGCCAAGCGCGCCGGCAACATCGAATTACTCCGCCGCCGCGGGGCGGCCCTGGGCTTTTTCGTTCACGTGATCGACCCGGTCCTGATCGAACTGGGCGGGCAGACCGTCCAGGTCTCCAGCACGCTCATCCGCACGCTGGTAGCCGCCGGGCGCGTGGAAGACGCCGCCCGCTGCCTGGGCGGTCTCTATACGCTGCAGGGGCCGGTCGTAATGGGGCGGCGCGTCGGGCGAAGCCTGGGCTTTCCCACGTGCAATATCGACACCGGACCGCTGGTCGTGCCCGCCGAAGGCGTCTATGCCGGATGGGCCTGCATTGGCTCTCAGCGAACTGCGGCCGCAATCAGCGTCGGCGCCAAGCCTACCTTTGACGGGCAGGAGATTGTCGTTGAAGCCTTCCTGCTGGATTGGCAGGAAAGCGTCTATGATAAGATGATGTCCCTGGGCCTGCTGGAACGCCTGCGCGACCAGCAAAAGTTTTCCGGCCCCGAGGCCCTCAAGGCCCAGATATCCAAGGACGTGCAGCGTGTGCGAGAAATCTGCAACCGATCCCTTTAGCCTGCTCTGCCGACGCCTTTCGGCAGCCGCTTCGGTGCTCATCACCACGCACGCGCGGTCCGACGGCGATGCCCTGGGCTCGATGGCCGCCCTGGCCGGCGCCGCCCGCGCCGCGGGCAAGACCGTCGCCTGCGTCCTGCCCGACGCCCTGCCCGAGCGGTACACCTTCCTGTTTCCTGATGCGAAAGTACACGCCGGCGACCAGTTCGCCGCCCTGGCCGACGCTGCCGACCTCGTCGTGATTGTCGACACCTGCGCCGCCAGCCAGCTTGAAGGCATCGTCGACGCCATTGTCGCCCGGCGCGACAAAGTCGTCGTCATCGATCATCATCGCACCATCGACGACCTGGGCAGCGTCCAATGGGTGGATCCATCCGCGGCCGCGGCGGGCATTCTCGTCATGCAGATCATCCAGCACCTGCACTGGCAGATCCCTGCCGCCGTCGCCGAGGCGCTGATGGTGGCCATCACCACCGACACCGGATGGCTGCACTTTGCCAACACTGACGCCACGGCCTTGCGGGCGGTCGCCCAGTGCGTGGCCGCCGGGGTGCGTCCCGACGTGCTGTATAAGAAGCTCTACCAGACCGACCGCCCCGAGCGGCTCAAGCTGATCGCCCGGGTGCTGGCAAGCCTGGAACTGCATTGCCAGGGAGCCTTGGCGGCGATGACGATCCGCAAGAGCGACTTTCTGGCCACCGGCGCCACGTACGAAGAGACCGAGAACCTCGTCAATGAAGCCCTGCGAATTGCGTCGGTCGAGACGGCCATCATCCTCGTCGAGAACGGAACGCTGGTGCGGATAAGCCTTCGCAGCCGCGACGCCGTCGACGTGGCGGAAATCGCCCGCCAGTACGGCGGCGGCGGTCACCGCCGTGCGGCCGGCGTGCGCCTCGCCGGAGATGTCGACGAACTGAAAACCCAGTTTGTGAATCGATGCGCGGAGGCGCTCAAAGAAGCCGGCGTGAAGTAGCACGGGCATCTTGCCCGTGAGTCTCACGGGCGTCCCGCCCGTGATTCCCGATTGCATGGCCGAGACGGCCGTGCTACTCATGGGCGAGACGCCCATGCTACGGATCTGAGCCTCTGCGGTAAGTTTTTTCAGAACCCGGCTTGACAGGGCTCCGGAGATGCACTAGAAAGAGCACATCTGCAGGTGTTCGTCGACGACGGACCCAAGGGAAGGCCGTGAAAATCGGCCGCGGACGCGCCGCTGTAACCGGTGACGACCGCTGCACAGGCCACTGGATCGTTGTGTTAACGATCTGGGAAGGCGCAGCGGGAGGAAGATCCGGAAGCCAGAAGACCTGCCTGCCGATAACCTGGTGCACCACCGCGAGTGTGTGGGTGCCGGTAACAATCCGCCTTCCAGCGCATTGTCCCGGAACTTGCTCCCGCGAGTGTCCGGGATTTTTCTTTGCCGCTCGCGACGAGGCGGAAAACGGGCCCGTTTCCCTCTTCGCGCCGGCACTTCAAGAACTCCCCCAGGTTTCTGTTCCCCGAGACGGTCCGCGTGCGGGCTGTCGGTTCCGTCTGTGCCCGAGGGCACAAAAGGAGTTGTGAGATGTTCGGACGCAATGTGTTGACGGTAGTTGCAGTGTGCGGAGTGCTGGTCTTGGCCGCGTCGGCCCAGGCGGCGGTGTTTGACGGCGTTCAGGTCGAGGCGTGGACCGGAAGCGGCGCTAATGAGGCGGTGGTCGTAATCGATTTCGGCGTGGGCAAGAACTTTGCCTTTAGCTATCGCTGGGATGCAACCGCCACCGGTTGGGATGCGCTGGCGGCCATCGATGCCTCGGGCGCCATTGATGTGAATGCAACTTGGTACGATGCCTTCCAGGCACATCTGGTCAACGACATTTCCCGCACCGGCGTGACCAAGGATGACGGATATAGCTGGGGATACTACACCAGTTCTGACGGTAGCAGTTGGAGCGAGTATTCCATGGGCTGCGACGCTCGCCCGCTCAGTAATGGTGCGTGGGACGGCTGGTCCTGGGGCTGGATCGATTTTGAGACATGGGCCCATCAGCGCTCGCCGGTCACTCCGGCCGTCGTGGTGCCTGAGCCGATCACGCTGGGACTGTTGTTGGTCGGCGGTGCAGCCCTGCTGCGCCGGCGGCATGCATAGTTTAGTTAGATAACCTCCCAACAGACCGGACCCGGGCCCTTGCCATGGGGCCCGGGTTCGGTACCGTTGGCTTAAGTGGCGTGAAATGATCCAAGCGATAGACAAGACGATGCGAATCGGCCGCCAGGGCGGCTTTACGCTGATGGAACTGCTGGTGGTGATTGCCATCATCAGCGTGCTGACGGCGATGCTGGTGCCCACCATCAGCGGCGCGCTGAGTTCCGCCCGAGCGGTGCAGTGCCAGACCAACCTGCGGTATATCGGGTCGTCGATCAATAACTACCGCCGCGATCATGGCGACCAGTTTCCGCCATATCGCGCGCAATATAACGTGGCGTACGAGGGCACACCGGCGTTCACCTGGATCTACAGTTGGGGTGCGGCCACCAACCCGGTCAACCAGAAGGCCAGTTGGATGTATCCCTACTGGGACTTCCACTGCCTGCTGTGCCCGTCGATGAACTGGAAAGACGTGGTGCCCCAGGCGGGCATTATCGAACCGACCACGTCATACGGGTACAATGCCTTCTTCCTCGACAGCAAGTTCATGACACGCGTCGGGGCGCCGACGATCGAGGTTCCCCGCAAGACCGGCGCCGACATCACGCACCCCTCGCAGTTGATCGTCTACGCCGACTCGGCGCTGTATTGGGCTCCGGCCGGCGTCCCGATCTTCCAGAACAGCACGTACCTCGAGCCGCCCGTGCCCGCGGGCACCGTCACGCCGACCAATCACTTCCGCCATAGCGCCCAGTGCGGCGTCTTGTTTGCCTCAGGCAGCACCGGATTGCTGCCGCCGGGCCAGGGAATGCTGCTCAACGCGCAGCGAAACCTGGGATTCGTCAGCACCGCCAATGCCCCATACTACAGCAACTAAGACATTGCGGATTGTGGATTACGGATTGCGGATTGCGGCGACGGCGTCCTTCCGCACCTTGACCGGTGCGACATTGTTCTGCTGCTGCGGACTCTTTGCTGCCCTCTGCGGCTGCTCGGGCGATTACCCGCGCAAGGAACTGAAGGACGATTCGCCCCGCGCCGCGCAGGTCAAGGACATGATCACCCAACTCCGGACGGCCGCAACGAATGAACTCGATGCCGTCATCGCCGCCCAGGTGGTTCCGGCAGGACCCAACGACGGCGGGCGGCGCGAGATGGCCGTCTACACCCTCAAGCAGATCGCCAATGCCCCGGATGTGCAGATCGTGATGCTCGACCAGTACGGCAGCGACGTGGTCCGCGCGACTCTTCGTCTGACTGAAAGTCACCAGCCGCGAACGCTCTGCATGCTGCTGGTCAGCGACGGGCAAGGCAAACTCCTCTGGGCAGGCCCGGGCTGAGAGACATCGGACGGGAAACATTAGCGGTCGAGCTTGCTCGACGTGTTTGCAGCTAATCCAGTTCCAGGTGTAAATCTTCCAGTAGCGAATCGATCCTTGCGACCTCCCCATCCGTGAGCTTCAATGCCGCCGCCGCGGCGTTTTCTTTCGCCTGTGCAGGATCGCGCGCCCCGACCAGAGCGGCGGTGATTCCCGGCTGGGCGATTGTCCAGGCGATTACCAGTTGCGATAGCGTCGCGCGGTGCGACTCGGCGATGGGGCGGATTTGATCCAGAAAGTCGTTGATCCGTTGGCGGTTGGCCCGGCGAAAGAACGCGTTGCCCGAGCGGTGGTCGCCTTTGCCGAACACGTAGTCGTCGGTGATCTTGCCCGTCAGCAGCCCGCGCTGCAGCGGGCTGTACACCAGCAGGCCGATCCCATGCCGGCGGCAGTAGGGCAGCACGTCTTTTTCGATGCCGCGGTTGACCATGCTATAGGGCGGTTGGTCCGACGCGATGGGCGCGACCTTGCGGGAGGCCTCGATGTCGACGACGCTGAAATTGCTCAGCCCGGCGAAGCGGATCTTGCCCTGGCGGATCAGTTGGTCGATAGCCGCCATCGTCTCTTCGACCGGCGTCGATTCGTCGCGCCAGTGGCACTGGTAGAGGTCGATATAATCCGTCCCCAGCCGCCGCAGGCTCTGTTCGCACTCCCAGATGACGCTCTCGGCCGCGGCATACTTCTTGACCGTCAGCGGCCGACCCTCGTTGTCCACCGTCTGCCAGCGGTCGATGCCTTTGTCGATATCCCACCGCAGACCGTACTTGGTCAGGATCTGCACGTCGCTGCGCTTGACGCCGGACAACGCCTTGGCGATGAACTCTTCGCTGCGTCCAAAACCGTACACCGCCGCGGTGTCAAACGTGGTGACGCCTTCTTCCATCGCCGCCCGCACCGCCGCCAGCGCGTCGCTTTCATCCTGTCCGCCCCACATCCACCCGCCGATAGCCCAGGCCCCAAAGCAGACAGCCGTCACTTCCAGATCGGTATTTCCAACGCGACGATGTTCCATGCTCTTCAGTAATCGGTAATCAAGTAATCAGTAACCATCGCCCTGATTACTGATCACTGATTACCGTTTTGAACGGTAGGGGTGGGATTCGAACCCACGGTGCCTTTCGGCACACCGGTTTTCAAGACCGGCTCCTTCGGCCACTCGGACACCCTACCCGATGCAGCCTGCACAGGGGAGTTTCGGCTATTTTCCCTATAGAATCCAGTGTTTTCGTATTCATTGCATGCCTGTGCATTGGATCCGGGAGAAGACCCCAAGTTCGCCCCAAGCCCGACCTTCCGTCCCAAGATTCCGCCCCTGTGCATATCAAGCGCCAACTCGTTCAAGTTTGGCAGAGCGGCTACTGGGTCTGTTTCCTGCCTATGAAACGCGGGATCCTCTCAAGAATGCCCCCTCCATAAGTGTCATCGCCAGCGGCATCTGCCAGGTGGATGTAGCCGATATGGCAACTGCAGGTTGCCTTGGTGCAGGGGGCGCTCCTGAGGCGGTCTTCGAACGCGTCATTATAGATGTTGCCCAGCGGTTCGGCAATGAAATGGCATCGACGAAATGTGCCGGTGTGGTCGACGGCGATTAGACTCGACCCGCAACGGCACAGGCGGCCGAGGCTGACGTGCGGCCGCACATTCATTGGCAGCAGCGGGTCGACCGCCGTCAGCGCAGCCAGTTCCTGTGGTTGATAGTAGTCGCCGTGCTTGTACGCGTTGAGCCACAGATATATCCCAGCGGGCAACGCCTGCCGCATCATCCGGATTTCGTCAAAATGCTCCCGCACCGCGACCATTCCGACGCTGAATGCTACGCCGGCGTCTGACAACTCAGCGCACTGGAGCAGGAAGGGGCGGCGGCTGGTTTGACTTGGATGATACGTGCACCAGAGGCCGACGCGCTCGACACGGCACTGCCCAACCCAGGTCAGATTGCAGGAAAGGTTCGTCTGAACGGCCACGCGCCGCACGTGGTTCATGTGGCTGAGGCGCGCGATGGCCTGCTGATACCACGGGCGCCACAGCGCCTCGCCCCAGGGCGTGAAGAACACCGACAATCGCCCGCCAGCGTAACGCTGCGCCCAGTCGACAAACCGCTCCACGCCCAGCCGATCGTCATGCAAGACCTTCGGCGTTGACGACGTTTTGGCCTGCGGGCAGTACCAGCAGGAGTAGTTGCAGTCGGCAAGGCAGCCGCGATACAGAATGGTCAGGTCTGTTGCCATTGAAACTCGTCCATCAGCCGGCGCACGGCGGCCGAATAGAGCCAGGGCCCGATCGCGTCGGAAAGCTCAATGCCGCGTTCGCTGAGATGGATGGCATCGTCAGAGAACAGGGCAAGTCCCCGCGACTGCAGTTGAGCCAGTTGCGGAAGATCGTCCACAGCGTCGGAGCCGAATCGGGTCTGATAATGCCCTCGGTCAAGCCCACGGCACTGTAGCAGCGACTGCAGAACGAACCGCCTCCGCTGGTCCTCGTCGTCGAGCCATATGCCGTGGGCTGCCCAGGCAAAGGCGCGATCCTCGGTGGCGATATAGCGATCCAGAATCTCTTCGATTCCACTGCGGCTGACAGCGTAGCGGCCGGAGTAGTGCAGTTGACGCGTGTACGATCGCGGGCCGCAACCCAGCCCCACCATGCCGTCGTCCTGGCAGCAGTACGCCGGTCCGTCGTCGCCGTCGGCAACGCGCGGCAACTGGAACATCCTGGCCGAGATCTGGCGATAGCCGGCATCGAGCAGCATCGCCCTGGCGACGCGGTAGGCCTGCAGCCGCAGGTCTGGGCTGATGCTCCGCCCGGCCAGAGCTGTCTGCGGCCGAACATAAAGAGGGTAAACGTACAGTTCCTCAGGCTTGTACTTCAGGGCCTCGTGCAGGCACTGGCACCAATCCTGCATGTCCTGCTGGGGCCCGCCGTAGATCAGGTCGATGTTGAGCGTCTCGAAACCGCAGCCCCGCACGGCCTCCAGAGCCTCGTGCATCTGCCGCCGGGACTGCACCCGCCCCAGCGCTCGCGCCTGGGCCTCGTCGAATGCCTGAATGCCCACGCTCACGCGGCGCAGCCCCGCTTGTCGCAGCAGACGCAACTTGTCAAGGTCAACCGTCCGGGGCGAGATTTCCACCGAACCGCCGACGCCGGGCACGTCAGCGCCCATGACGTCTGCCACCGCCAGCAGCGCCTCCAGTTGTCGGCAGTCCAGGATGGTTGGGGTGCCGCCGCCAACAGCCAGCCGTGCGAACGAGCAAGCCCCCAGCGCCGAGCGCACGACGCGCGCCTGGCGCGCCAGGGTGGCCAGGTAGTCGTCGATCATTCCCGGCGGCGGAGAGCAGAGGGAGAAGAGATTGCAGAATCCGCACCGGGCCGGGCAGAAGGGCACATGCAGATACAGAAACAAAGCATCGCGCCCCTGCTGAGCCCACAGCGAATCCAGGGGCACTGCCGGCGTCAGCGGGCGATGCGCCGTCTTGTGCGGATAGGAGTACACATATCCGCCAAACGGCGCCGCCTCGAAAGCATCCAGGATGTCATCTCCCGGCACGGCTGGCTCCTTGCGTGCGGGGAAGAACGAATTCCGTGTATGGCACGGTCCAGACCGCCGGATGGCACAGGCGGTGGCCGTAATACCCATCTTCGCCATAGGCCGTGCCGTGGTCGCTGCAGATGATCCCCAATAGCGGCGCGCGCCGCTGCATCGCCTCGACCAGTACGCCGACATGACGGTCGACGTACTCCAGGGCTGCTGCCTGTGTCTGGAGGCTGTCTTCGATGGCGCCTTTGGCGAAAATGCAATTGGGCTGATGCAGCGCCGAGACGTTGACGAAGAGAAACAACCGCTGGCCGGCGGGCAGCCGCTGCAGCACATCCAGTGCGATGGCGACTTGGTTTTGTGTGGATTGAGCGTTGGTCACGCCCAGTTCCTGCGACCAATAGCTCTCGGCGAACAGGCCCGGCAGGACGCTGCCCAAGGGGTTGAGCTTGTTGAAGAACCCAACTCCGCCAATGCAGACAGTGTGATATCCCCGCCCGGCCAGGCCTGTCACGATGTCCGGCGCCTCCAGGACGCAGGTGCGGGGCGAGGTCGTCTGGCTGCCGGCAAATGCCAGGGCGAACAGCCTCTCGTGCGTGCCGGGCTCGGCGGGGGTCGGCAGGAAGCCTGCGAAGAATGCCTGGTGCGCCGCGTACGTGAAGTTGCCCGGCGAGTGCCGCTGCTGCCACTGTCCCTGCGGCAGCAGGCGCGCGAGGTTTGGCGTGCGGCCATCTTCCAGGCAGCGGCACGCCACGTCGTAGCGCAGCGTGTCGAGCGTCATCAGCAGGATGTCGTGCGTGCCTATCAACGCATTGGCGTCAATCATGGAGGCATCCCGTCATCGCGAGCATGGCCGCCAACTCGACGGCATAAGTATCCTGACCGTTCCAGGTCACGCTGTCCAGCAGGTCGCCAAAAGCATTGACCTCCAGCACCATGTGGCGGCGGAAGTGGCACAGTACGGCTACGTCGATTCCAACGTGCAGCGTGCGAGGGAACATCGCCGCCGTGCGGCGGCAGGTATCCATGAGGCTTCGCCAAGCCGGCTCAGACATCCGAGACCGAATGGCCGAGGTATCGCGGCGCGCGTTGCGAAGGTGCAGGTTCGTCAGCGGCGTCTTGCTCAGCCGCATCACCGCGTGGCGTGGCTGGCCGGCGATGACGACGATTCTCAGATCACACGCGCAGCCGTCGATGCCGGCCTTAGGCACCCACGCTTCGCAATGCGCGCCGTGCCGGCAGAGGGTATCGACGAGGCGGGCTACCTCGCTTTCATTGCGGTACCGCCGGATTCGCCGGTTGTTGTAAAGTTCCACACCCTCCGATCCTGCTACCATCTCGCACGTGGTCCAAGCCTCCAGGCCTCGTACAGTCGGTTGCAGGGCGGCCACGCCCGAGGCGCCCGATCCGTGTCGCAACTTAACGAAGACCCTCGGCCGTGCCAACTGGCGCATCCGGTCGCGAAGTTGCTGGAAGTTTTCGACCGCTCCAATCGGCGGCGGGACAGGCAGCCCTGCCCGCGACAACACGGCGTGGCAGAGCGACTTGTCGAACATGACGGCGACGTCGTGTGGATGGTTGGTCAGGACAACATCGCTGCGCTCAGCCAAGGCGCTGCCGACACGATCCAGGACCGCGGTAAAACCGAGATACCACTGCCGGGGCAGGAGGATCTTGCCTTTCTGGGGCTCCAGGCGGGCCAGGGTGGCGCGGCTGAGAACAGGCGCGCCCTCGGCCTCGGCGGCGTCGGCGCCTACTGTCAACAGGGAGCGGTAGGTTTCAAAGTCTCGCCCGGGCGAATCGATTCGCACGATGCATCCGCGCGGGATCTCGCGCTCCCAGGCCACCTCGCCTGCCGCGACCCGGCGATAGTCGATCACGGTCGCGGCGGGCAGCTTCCGCTCGGCCAGAGCCTGCTGAAACAGTGCCACGCGGCGGTCATGGCTGTCGGCCACCACGGCAAACGGCGGCGCGTCCGCCGGAGCACGGTTCTCATTCAGCGACAGCGACGTATCGCTCATCCCCGTCCCCTTGCCCGTCGTCGGCCCGGATTTGGATGCCGATGTCCTTGAGCGCACGCAGGCCGTCCTTGGAGAGGTAGTGATGGCTGACGTCCAGAAGCTTGAGGTTGCCCACGGCGGGAGACTTCGCCAACGCTGCGGCGCCGGCGTCGCCCAACGTTCCCAGCGACAGGTCCAGCACGCTGATTCGCTCCAGCAGTGGCGACTGTGCGACGGCCGCTGCCACCTCATCGGCCACCTCGCTGTCGCGCAGTCCCAAGTATTGCAGTTTCGGGAACAGCCGTCCTGAGAGAACCGGCGCCAGGTCATCCATTGAACTTCCCCAGCCATAGCCGCTGTCGCCCAGCCAGAGCTCCAGATGCTCCAACTGTGGAAGATCGGACGAGGCCAATTCGGTCAAGATGTTGGGCGGCAGTCCGCCCGTTTCGATCACCAGCGACCGCAGGGTCGCGTGACGTGCCGGCCCCAGCGAAAGATCGATCCCGCCGCGCAGGCGCAGAACCTCCAGCCGCGGATACGCCTGCAGCACCGGCGAGACATCAGATTGGTGGATCCAGGAAATCTCGCTTTCCTCGTATGTGATCTCCCCCACAAACAGCGCCCGCATGGCGCCCAGTCGCTTGGAGGCCTTGACCAGGTGGTCGATCACCTCTTTGCTGGCGTCGCCCTCGCCAGCGTGGCCCCAGTCTCCGATAATCAGTGCGGTAACCTGGTCGGCGCCTCGCTTCATCAGGAAGGAATCGAAAACACCTTCGAAAGTCATGCCGTCATCGACCTGCTGCCAGTCCAGGGCGATTCGCCACGCGAAGGACGCCCCGACGCTGGCGTCTTCCTGATCGTTGAAATTGCGCACAGGCAGGTCGGCAAAGAATTCCTCGTGATCGTGGATTGTCATGATGGTGCCCCAGAATAATGTTGTTTAACACGCATGAACGTCTTGCGCGGCCAGCGGGAGGGATTATGCACACTCTTGGAACTGTTTTCAAGTTCTGATATGGTACTGCTCACGAACCCTGGGGCATTGCTGTTTGAGGCCGTCAAATGAGTTTGCAGACATTTCTCGAAGAGTTGCTCGATAGCGGCGACATTGTCCTGGCCGCGCCCGATCAGCCCTCCGCCGAGGATATCGCACAGTGCCGGAGCGTCTTCCTCCAGATGGACCGCCTGGCGCGGCTGGACTTGCCCGCCCAGCCGCCCCAGCTCGATGCCGAAGCGCTGGCCTGGAGCGCTGTCATCCTGTACTGCGGCTGCCAGGCGTTGACGTTCAGAGATATTCCCGCCCAGGCCGTCACTCAGACCCTGTCGCAGCCATGCCCCAAACCTGCCTCGCCGTCGGCGGCGTACTCAGTCGATCTGGCGCTGCGGCACCTGCCGCAACTGATCGCGCTGGCTCGCGGACTGGCCGGCGACGACCCGCTCGTGTACGCCCTGATGGACCTGGCGCAGCAGTGGCCGCTGTCATCGGTGGGCGTGGCGGGCGTGGGAGCGGTCGATATCGGGCCCTTCGTCAATGACCCGTCGCTGCGCCAACTGTACGCCGACCGGATCCTCCGCTGCAGCGACCTGCCTCGTGCCCAGGACCCGCGCGTGGGCGCCATCGTCCGAGCCGGCCTGGGAATTTATGACGAGCTCTGTCCGGCCGTCGCGGCCGCAATCAAAGAAGGAAACCCAACGTGAGTGAGAATCCAATAACCGCTCAGCAGACGCCAGACGAAGAACCCGGCCTTGCCATCGGCCGGCGGCTGGTCGATGAAGTCCTGACGCCGCTGAAGCGCACGTACGTGGGCAAGGACGAAGTCATCGACCTGCTGGGGGTGTGCCTGGCCGGCGGAGAAAACCTGTTCATCCTGGGGCCTCCCGGCACGGCCAAGAGCGCCATCGTGCAGGACCTGAGCCGGCGCCTGGAGGGCGTGGCTTTCGACTACCTGCTGACGCGATTCACCGAGCCTAATGAATTGTTCGGGCCCTTTGACATCCGCCGCCTGCGCGAGGGCGAACTGGTCACCAATACCCAGGGCATGCTGCCCGAGGCCAGCCTGGTGTTCCTGGACGAATTGCTCAACGCCAACAGCGCGATCCTCAACAGCCTGCTGATGGTGCTCAACGAAAAAGTATTCCGCCGCGGCAAGGAGACGATCCCGCTGCCGCTGCTGATGGTCGTCGGGGCCAGCAACCGCCTGCCCGAAGACGACGCCCTGCGCGCGTTGTTCGACCGCTTCCTCATGCGGGTGCACTGCGACAACGTGAGCGACGACCGGTTGGGCGACGTGCTCGACGCCGGTTGGAAGATCGACGGCGGGCTGATCGAACGCGGCACGACGCTGATGATGGACGACATCCGCCGCCTGCAGGGGCGCCTCCACCAGGTCGACATCCAGTGCGTCCGCCTGCCGTACCTGGAACTGATCCGCCGCCTTCGCCACGCGGGCATCGATATCTCCGACCGCCGCGCGATCAAGTTCCAGCGTCTTGTGGCCGCCAGTTCGCTGCTGTGCGGGCGGCTGCAGGCAGCCGTGTCGGACTTCTGGATCCTGCAATACATCTGGGACCGCCAGGAACAGCAGGAGGTGCTCCAGGCCATCGTGCAGGAGGCGCTGTCGAAAGATGTCGAGATGCAGAAGCGGCATCCGCGGGCCCAGGCGCAGAGCGCCCCCGATCCAGAGGCGATGGCGCGCGACCTGGAGTGGTTGGGCAAAGCCATCGGCGAGGCAAAAGACGCCACTGCCCGCTCGCCGCTGCGCGACCGGCTGGCCGTGCTGGCGGGGCGCTGCCAATGGGTCAGCGATGCCAATCAGCGCGGCTTCCTGCAGCAGCAGGTCGACCAACTCTGGAAACACTTCGAGGGGCGCAGCGACGCATGAAGTGGGCCGCCGTCATCTCGTCGGATGATGCGCACCTGCTGGGCAGCCTGCGCCTGCGCGGCGGCATTGAGGTCTGCGTCCAGGATCAGCGGATCTGGCTGAAAGGGGAGGTCCTCGACGACGCGACGGACTTGGCGCTGCGCAAGCTCTCCGGGGCCCTGCGTTACACCCTTACCGCCGATGGGCAACTGCGTCCCGCAGGCGCCCGCGTCCCGACGGGCATGCTGCCCGCGGAGGGTTGGGTGATCCTGCAGCAGTTCCTCCGCCCCGCGGCGCCGCTGGCGGCCCTGGCGGGGCAACTGCCTGCCCCTGCGGCTCTGCGGCTGGTGCGAACGTCGCAACCGCGCCCGGCAAACGCGATGCTGGTGGACCTGGAGGCCTGGGCGGCCTATGCGGCCGGCGCGGCCGAAATCCGCCTGCGGGATCTATCATTCGCCGTCTCGCGCGATTCGCAGGTAATTGTGCGCGGCTGGCCCCTGCCGCCGATCCGCGGGATGCTGCTGGCTGAAGAAGCGGGGGTGGCCCTGCCCTGCGGATACCAGTGGCAGCCGGTGATCGACGCCGAGTCGGTTCGCGCCGTCTTCAAAGCCGGCCCGCAGGACCTGGTTATCCTCTGGCCCGACGGCACCAGCGCGCTGCTGGATCAGCAGTGTTTCGTGGCCGCCTCGCGAAGCGCCGCGCGCCTGACGGCGCAGGAGATGGCCGATGGCTAAGCGGTTCAGGGAAATGCCGCTAGGCTACCTGGCCCCCGGCCCCAACGCTTTCTGGCGGTGGGAGGAACGTGCGCAGGTGGCCTCCTGGGTCGGCGGGGGGACCATCGCCTTCGCCAGCGAAATCAAGGCGATCGTCACAGCCCTGGCGGACACCGGTCTGCCGCCCATCGAGGCGATCCTGCTGCTGGTGGCTGCCTGCCGCCCGGCGTGGAAGGATCTTGATCGCGGCATGCTGATGGGGGCGGCGCGGTATCACGAGTCCAAAGCTATCGTGCGCGTCCTGAAGGAAGTCCAGGCCTCGGGCGCCGAAAGCTCGAACCAACTGCTCGACCGCATGCGCCAGGCCCAGCACCCGCTGCAGGTGTTCATGCAGGCGGTGCTGGAGGGCCTGGACCGCATCCACGAACTGCCGCAGGAATATCGCTCGAAGCTCGACAGCAAGGTCAGCCTGGCAAAAATTGTATTCGAATCCGTCCCGCCCGCAGTGCCGCCGGCTCAAGCCAAGGCCGTCGCAGGCTTGCTTAAGGCCGGCTTCGATCCGGACCTGCTAATGGAGAATGGCACCGCAGACGAGCGCCCTGACGGAGCCGCGGCCACTCGATTCGCCGATGGCCTGGCGGCCCTGTTCCAGGGACTTGCGGTGATGCCGCTGACTCGCGATCGCGTGGGCCTGCGCCTGCGGACGGGCCTGGATGAACTGCCACAGCCGGCGCCGGTCGAGACCCCGCCTGCCCAAAACGTGCGGGAACTGCTGGAGCAATTGGCTCAGGACAGCGAACTGTCCGGACTGTCCCGTCTGGCACACGATCTGATGGCGGTCGTGTGCCTGCCCCGCCGCGTGAGCGACCACGAGGAACTGCCGGTGGGGGGCTTCTCCGACATCGCCAACCGCGGCAGCCTGGACCGTCTTCTGCCCGGCGAACTGGCCCACGATGACCTGACCCTTGCCGTGCGCGTCGCCCTCAACGAAGCGATGTACTTCCGCCGCGAGACGCCTCCCCGAAATCCCACCGCCCGCCGGCGGCTGCTCATCGACACCGGCATCCGCCTCTGGGGCGTCCCGCGAGTCTTCGCCGCGGCCGTGGCGCTAGCGATGGCCGCGACCACCGAATCGCACACGAAGGTCGTGGCGTGGCGCACGAAGGAGCATGCCGCGGTCGAAACCGACCTGCTCACGCGCCAGGGACTGGTGGAACTTCTGGAGACGCTCAGCGTTTCGCCGCACCCGGGCTCGGCGCTGGCAGCGCTGCTGGCCCAGGCCGGCCCCCAAGGCGAAGCGCTCGATGATGTCTTGATCACCAGCGAAGACGTTCTGGCCGATCCGGAGTTTCAACTGCAACTGCACGCGCTGACTGACCGGACGCTTTATGTGGCGTCCGTCAATGCCGATGGGGAGTATCAGCTTCAGTCGTGGTCGCCGGCCGGGCATCGCATCCTGCGCCGGGCGCAGCTCAAGCTCGACGACATTCTGACCCCGCAGGCGGGGTCGCAGAAACGCCAGCCCCTGATCGACGAAAACCGAGACACCAACCTGCCGCTGCTGTTCTCAGTGCGCCCCATGCCGCTGCTGCTGTCCACGCCTGGGGAGGTACAGCTTTGGGCGCCCGCGGACAAGGGCATAGTAGCCGTCACTACTAACAGCCAACTGTTGCGTTGGCAAAGACGCGATCGAGGGGCTCTTCAATTGTCCGACTCGCTGCCAAATCACAATGTCCGCTGGTTGGGCGTCCACGGAGAGTCAGCCTACACAATCCTTGCCTCCAACGAGGGGCTTCTTCTGATTCAAGCCGATCTGGAGGGAATGGGTGTTAAGGAAACGCGTTTATCCGGCATCGCCCGTCTCGAAGGAGCATGCGTGATTGGCGATCATCTTTGCCTGATCAATCCTGGGATCATCGAGGTGCTATCACTGCCGGGAGGCAAGTCGATCCAGACCCTGCGCATTGCCACCGGTATGCGGTGGCAGCAGGGTCGCGTCTTCCGTTCTCTGGGGAAGTGGGCTGTCTTGTCGCAGCAGCCCTCTGGCTTCGCTCTGCAGGAATTGCCGATCCCGGCGCCACTGGCTGTGGACACATTGGCCGTATTTGAGCGGCATAGCCAAGAAGGACTTTGGGTTGTTCTGCCTACGGGTCAAATTCTCAAGCTGGAGGCAGACAAGGAATTCGCACCTAAACCAGGCCCGCGGCTGTATACGAGGCCCCTCATTTCCCCTGACGGCGAACTAGTCTATCTTACGCGCGAGGACAAACGGGAATATCTGCATTGGGTGGGGGGGACTTCCTGTTCCACAACCCTTGAACCCGGCTCGCCCCCCAAGAAAATTGGCTACGAATATCTCCGAGCTCCTTCCGGCGGCTTGCGTCGCAGTCTCGATAAGATACTGGCAGTCGGTATCGAAGAGGGCACGGGTAACTTGTGCCTTAAGTTGAAGAACGGTCTTCTCGGTGTGCGTGTCGGACCAGCGCCTCTCGGGTTGGCGCTCACGCTATCTTCAGGATCGATGAGGGAACCAAGAAAGTTCAGCCCGCAGCGAACCCGCTACGGATTTCAAGTGCGTGTCGCCGGTTTCAAGGATGGCAGCAGGGTCTGGATCGACAGCCGCGGACTGCTGCATCTGCGAAGCAGCAATCCTAAGCTGCCGGAGTTGTCGCTGGTGATGGTGAGTCAGGGCAACACGGGCGCATGGGCGTCGGATGGTTCCTGGTGCGGGCTTGAGTACTTCATCGGCGATCATGCTGCAGTCTCACCGCACGCGATCTGCACGTTTATGGAGCAATTCGCCAATACGGCAGCCGTCTCATGATTACAATGACGCTACATCTCGTGCATGCCGGCGACGCGGTGCGGGGGACGTGCGCGTATTTTCTGCCCGGCGGCGATGCTCAGCGGTGGCTTGACACCATTGCGTCTTGGGGCATGGCGATGAAGGACCTGCGCCTCTATGTGCTGGCGAATTCTGTCAGCGACCGCACGCCCATCGGCGCCTTGGCGGCCGGGCCGGGCATACCGCCGGACATGGATTCCCCCGCGGCCGTCGCGTACGGCTGTGTCGGCGGCAAGCTCTACGTGCCGGTAGATGCCGTGATCCATCCGCAAGTATCTGACGTGGAGATTGTCTCGCTTCTGCCGGGGCACTTGTACGTGTTGCATCCGTCGGCGCCGCTGGCGGGTTTCCAGAGCGACGACGCCGTCGCCGCGCATCAGTTGGTGGCTCCGCCGTGCGTCGACTCGCGTCCGTGGGACCGCGCCGTGCCGGGCCTGGCCGCGCCGAGGCTGCGCAGCGTGACGGGGCCGCAACTCGATGAACTCGGCGATATCATCGAGGCGGGGCGGGAGGATATCTCCAGCGATTCCCCCGGCCAGATCGCCCAACTGCCCGACGATCCCGCCCGAGGGATCTTGGGACGGGCGGCGGCCAGGGCCGCCTCGGCAGGGCTGGGGGCGATTGCGGCGGGTCTGGCGGCCCTGCGCCGAGGCGCCAGGGCCAGCGGCGGCCAGGCTGCAGCCGCCGGCGCCGGCGGCCGCCCCGGAGGCGATGGCCCAGGCTGGTTGGACAAAATGGCCCAATGGGCGGCGCAGAAAGCCTCAACCGCAAGCCAGCGCCTCATGGCGGCGCGGTTTAAGGAACTCGCGAGGCTGATGCGGCTGATGGAATCTGACCCCGACGCGGGCCTGAGATATGCCTTGCCTCTGGCGGGGTCGACCGCCCATCGCGGCGTGGCGCGGCCGGGATCACGCCTGGGGCCTCGCTCGACGGACTTCAACCTCAGCCGGCTTGGCGGCGGCGAAGCGGCCGACTTCTGGGACATGCCTTACGAATACCAGGCCCAGCTCATGCGGCAGTACCGCCAGGCCGCCGACCGCGAGATCGCCCTGGGCCGCTTCCGCCGCGCAGCCTATATCTACGCTGTTCTCCTCGGCGACCACCACAGCGCCGCCAATGTGCTCAAGCAGGGCAGGCACTTCCGCGAAGCCGCCGCCGTCTTCAGGGATCATCTCAAGAATCCTCTCGAGGCCGCCCGATGCCTCGAAAGCGGCGGACTGCTGCTGGAGGCCATCGCGATTTTTCAGGAGCACAAACACTTCGAGAAGGTGGGCGATCTCTACACGCTTCTCGACCGCCCGGAAGATGCCGGCGAGGCATTCCGCAAAGCCGTGAACCAGTTGCTGCACGAGGGCAACAGTCTCGCTGCCGCCGCCTTGCTCGAGACCAAGCTCAAGGCGCCTCAAGAAGCGCTGGACATTCTGGCCCAGGCCTGGCCGGCGACGAAGCAGGCGGGGGCTTGCCTGCAGGAGCGGGTCTCGCTGCTGGGGCGGCTGGGCCGACATGGCGACGCACAGTCGCTGGTGCGAACACTGCAATCGCAGACGCTGCCTCGCCACGCCGTCACGCTGGTCGAGTCGTTGGCCGCCGCCGCGCAAGGGTATCCCGATCATCCTACACGGCGCGTGATCGGCGACGCCGTTCGCGTGGTGGCCGGCATGACGCTCGACGGCGCCAGCCCGTCGGCGGCCGTCGCTATCGGCCGAACACTGGTGCGTCTGTGCCCGCACGACCGGCTGCTCAGCCGCGACGTCGACCGCTACTGCGGCGCCAAATCGAAGCTGCATAGCGCCCAGGCGGCGCCGGTTCGCCCCAGCGTGTCCGCGGGCAAGGCGGCATTGGTGCGAACGCTGCAGTTGCCGGTTGAAGAAGCCAAGGCGATCGAGTGGAGCGTTTTTGCCGCGGCCAACGGTTTTCTCTACGCCGCCGGCTACGACAGCCAGCACCTGCCGTGCATCCTGGCCCACGACTGGCAGGCCGGCCACAACATCCTGCGCCTGAGGCAGGTTTGTGCCAGTCACGAGCCATTGCTGCTGGCCGTCGACCCCAACAGCCCCAGCCACGTGGTTGTCGCCAGCCCGGGCGGGCGGCGCCTTCATGAGCGGCAAGCCGTTCTGCCCAGTGGGCGGCGGTTCCTGGGCGGGTATCCTGCATGGGCCCCTGAGAACGTTGTGGCGATAGCCTATGACAACGTGGGCCTTCGGGTGCTCTGCCGGGTCAATGAACAGCTTCAGTTGGACAGCTACTGCCGCGACGGGCGACTGCAGCACTCGCATTTTGTGGGCCTGGCGGCAGGCATGGCGGCGGCTGTGCCGATGTTCGTGCCCTGCAGCAACGGCGTGTGGTTCGCCATCGGCAACCAGCTCTACTGGGACAGTCAAAAGTTCCGCCGCCAAGGGGACCAACTGGAGACGCTCGAATTTGAAACACCGATCGTCAGCATGGCGGCCGCAGCGCCGTACTCGCCTGTCCGCATCGTCGTGACGCTGGAGGAAGGGGCGCGAGTCATCTTCACCGACGCCGACTGGCCGCAACAGGTGAAGTTCGGCGAAGGCATGCTCGACCCACTGGCGATCTTCACCAGCAGCGGCATGGTGGTAGTCGCCAGTCGCGGGCAGGGGGGCATTTATGACATTCGCAAGAGCGGCCTCAAGTACATCGGCGGCTTTGACGTGCCCGATGAACGCCCACTGGCCGTCCTCAACACCGGCAACGCCGGCGAGTTTGCCGTCGTGACCGAATCGTTCAAGGTGCGCATCTTTCAGCTGCCGTGATCTTGGGCGGCGGGGCGGGGAAAGTCCAGGTATTGCGGTGGGACGTGACCTGTCAGCCATACGCCATTGGTGGAAATGAAAAACGCGTGCCCATCGGCGTGCATGCGGCCGGCTTGCACCGCCAGCACGACCGGTTTGCCATATCGCTGCCCGACGCTGGCGGCTGTCCGCTCGTCGGCCGACAGATGCACGTGATGCCGCTGACCCTTGCGAAGCCCCTCGACGCGGATGGCTGAAAGGTTCCGCTCTGCCGTGCCGTGATAGAGCGTCTCCGGCGGGTCGGCTGGCGAATAGCCCAGTTCCACCTCGACGGAGTGCCCCTGGCTGGCGCGGATTCGCAGGCCGTCGGAGCTGAACTCGAACCGCTTCTTGTCGTTGGTCGCCACCACCTCGGCAAGTTGCTCCGGCGTGATCGCCCGGCCGGCTAGGCGGCAGCCTTCCAGCAGCGCGGCCACATCAACCCAGCCGGCGTGGTCGAGGGTCAACCCCGCCGCCTGCGGCTGATGCCTGAGCACCAGGCTGAGGAACTTGCTGATTCGTACTCGTTCTTTATCACTCAACATGATCTTTCCATTCCGGGTGCCATGTCCTCACTGCACGGTTGTTATTGGCAAAAAGGGATCGCCGCATAGACCTTCAGGTCGACCAGGATTCCCTCCGCCGTCCGCCTGCGTAGCCAGTCGAGCAGTTGCTTCAGCGGCACGTGGTGGACGGTGATATCTTCGTGCTCGTCTCCGCCGCCCGCGGCGGTCCTGGTCAGCCCTCGCGCCAGCATCAGGGTCATCGTCTCGTTGGACATTCCCGCCGAGGCCGCGCCACAGGCCACCGGCTCGATGCTCGCGGCCACGTATCCCGTCTCTTCCATCAGTTCGCGATGCGCCGCGGTTTCGAGCGATTCATCTCTGCCGGCGTCGGTGTCGCCGACGAGCCCGGCCGGCAGCTCGATCACACGAGCCTGCAGCGGCGGGCGAAACTGCTCGACAAGCACCAACTCTCCCTCATCGGTCACGGCAATGATCCCGACGATCCCGCTGATATTGCACCGCTCGATGCATTCATATCGCCCCCGCACCACCGCCCGAAGAAACCGCCCTTGCCATACAATCTGTCTGTCCACGCGATACCTCCTTCTCAATACGGCGGCAGCAGCCGTCGCAGGCCGTGCGCCAGAACAATCATCAGCAACAACATGTTTCGCAGCAGCACGCCCGGCCAGAAGAGCCGCGGCGCATTGGCCGCCTTGCCCTCGGCCAACTGCCGCGCCAGATTCTTAATCCAATCAACCGTCCGCGGCCACTCGAACAAACCTTTAATCCACTGAGCAGGAATTCCTTCCAGCCCCGCCGATGCGCCCGCCAGAGCGCCGACAATCGCGCCGACGGTATCGCTGTCGCCGCCAAGCAGCACGGCCTCCTCCACGCTGCGGCGAAAGTCGCCGCGATATCGCAGCCAGCAGAAGATCGCTGCCGGTACGGTGTGGTTGATATAGCCGCTGATGCCTATGCCCATGCCCATCTCGGTTGCGAACTCGGCTGGCGACGCGCCCGCCGCCAACTGCTGCCGGGCCGCAGCCAAGTACTGTTTCAACTGCTGCCCTTGGATCTGGGGCAGAACTTGCTCGAAGAAGTTCTCAGCATCTATTTCGCCCGCCGCCGCGTGTGCGGCGGCCGCGGCGATCACGTACGCGCCTTCTTCGGCTCGCGAGTCTGTGTGCGTCAGCCGCGTGGATGCTCGCGCCATCTCGCGCATCAGGTCCGGCCGGTCGGCCAACACCGCCCCGATAATCGGCGCTCGCATAGCCGGGCCATTGCCCGCCGAGCACACTCCGCTACGGTTGGCGGGCCAGCCTGACAGGAGCTTCATGCACGCCTTAGCCGTGCCCATGCCGATCCCGGGCGGTAGCGACAGGAACCATCCCCGCAGCCGCCAGGCCAACGATCGCGCGAACTTCGCCGGGTTATCGCTATGTGCCAGCAAGGCCTGCGCCGTCATGCAGGCATGTTCCGTGTCGTCGCTGAACATCCCGCGCCCAAAGAGCAGCCGGTGCTCCAGCGGCGCCGGCCCAAACAGCCGCATCGCCCGCCGCCGTGACAGTCCCTCCCTCGGCAGGCCGATAGCGTCCCCGATCGCCGTGCCGACCAGAAGGCCCGCCAGTCCGGCGTACGTCACGGGATGCATTTCGAATGAGTTCATTGTGCCTCACACCGGCCCGTCAACAACTTCTTGGCGAAGGACTCGATCATTTCGTGCTGGGCAAGCTTGTAACGCCAGCTTTGCGGGATATCCGAGTAACCGTAGTACGCGCCGGCAAGTTGGCCGTAGATCGCTCCGGTGGTGTCGGCATCGTCGCCAAGATTGACGGCCGCCAGGCACCCGTCGCGGAAGTTCGTCGAGTGATCGAACGCCCACAAGGCCGCTTCCATGGCGTCGACCACGTACCCGGTGCCGCGAATGGCCGGCGGCTGCTTGTGCTTGAACGAGCCCGCGGCCACCGCATCCACCTCTGGGCACAGCGGGTGGGTCTGCCAATAGTCGGCGGCCGGACAGTATCGCTGCGACAGAAGCGTCTGCTTGTCCACGCCATTCAGCGCCGCCACGATCAACCCGCCGTAGTACCGGCACGCGTCCACAGCCGTCGTCGCGCCATGCGTAGTGCGAGAGCTATCGCCGGATCGCTCTATCGCCACAGCCGCATCGCCGGCGAAGAACATCGGCACCGGGGCCAATCGCATCAATGATCCATTACCGGCCGCGTGCGGATCAGTCGAACCGCAATACGGTTCTCCGCTTCGCATGAACTGCTGCAGCGCGGCGCGGGTTGTGCCGCCGATGTCAAAGCACCGTCCGGTGCAACTGAATTGCCCGTGCTTGTACCATTGCACATAGCGTCGAAGCTGGTCGGCGGCGTCGAAGCCCTTCATCTCGACGAGGCTATCGGCCAGACACAGCGCCATGGACGTGTCATCAGTCCACTGCCCGGGCTTGAGCCCGAAAGGCCCGCCGCCGATCATGTCCTTGATCGGTGAGAAACTCCCAGGCGGCTGAAACTCCAGCGCTGTTCCGACCGCGTCTCCGACAGCCAAGCCAATCAATGCCCCAAGATAACGTTCAGTCAGCGTCATGACAGGCTCCCTGCGCGAGCAGCGCGATGAATCCTCGTCCACCCGATGCCCCGGTAGTTCCGGCGGGCGATCGTGACGGCCAGGATCGTCAGAGTCGCCGGCATCTGGAGCACAATCGCGCGCCACCAGACCAGCGATTCAAACCACAGCAGGGCGCACGCGTTGACCATGAACAGCATGGCCCAGATGATCTCGAACCGTCTCCCGACGCGAAACACGTTGCAGAACAGAAAGAAATGGCCCAGGACAACCGGCAGGAACAAACCGACTGGACCCAGCGCTGACCACAGAACCCATGTCAAGGGTACTGCGGCCGCCACGGCCACCGCATCCTGCAGCGAGAACCTGAAGCCTTTGTGCCGTTGTGCATTCCACCATGGCAGTGTGTCTTCAGACATCGAACACCTTCCTTTGCACGTTGCCCATTCGGTCGAGTGTGACGGTCAACTGTCCAAAGCGTCCACCGAAGTTCTGCGTCCGCAGGTCGCGGCAGATCAGCTTGAGCCCTTCGCTGCACGGTTGGGCCTCAACGACGTGATATTCGCTCGACAGGCTCCGCATCATCACGTACTCCGGGACGCTGGCCAGCAGCGGGGCATACTGCTCGTCCATCGTGAGGCACCGGCCCCGCGTACGGCGCGTCCCGTTGATTGCGTTGATGAGATACAGTTCCGCGAGGCCGCCGGCATCGACGTGGCAACCGTAGAAATGCCACCATGAGCCCGGGACAAGGCTGTCGCCGGGGGTGATCGCGAGTTCTCGTGCTCGCCGTGCCAGCACCGCCCGGAGCGTCCACCATCCGGCAATGAATATGGCGAAAATGACCGCCGGTAAGGCGGAAAACCCTTCATGCAAGGCGCTGTAAATACACGCCGTGCCCAAGGTAGTCGTGACGGCCACCGTGACGGCGTCGGTGAAAAACATCCAGTTCAGGGCCACACGCCGGCGCACAAACGGCCACATGATCGTCGTGCCATACGTGTTGGCAAAGTCCATCAGGGAATGAATCATCATGCCCGCCCCCAGGGCGGCCGGCGCCCACAACTCCGGCCAGCCCATCCAATGCCACGCGCCCGTCATCGCCAGAGTCATAACCGCGATGCACGGCAGCGAATGTGTGAGTGTCTGGTGAAAGCGCAGGAACGCCTTTTTGCCCCAGCATCGCGACAGGACGTCCAGGTCGGGAAGAAGCGATCCGAATACGATGGCGGCAGCGGTCAGCGGCCGCTGAACAGCCAGAGGCGTCGCAATAGTTACGCCCGTCATGACATGTGTAATGATGTTCATGCGCAGTCCAATGTTTTCAAGGTATTCACGGCGCCTCTAATTCTCATGCAGGTGCAGCTGCGTGCGCTTTTCGCCTTCGACCCGGATCAGGCGGTCGGGGTTCTGGTACTGGGCGACGAGGTATTTCGTCAGGTCCACCTGCAGGGCCTGCATGGCTCGCAGCAGGTCGACGCGCTGGGCGTCGGCGGCCTTGCGGTGCTCCAGGTCGATCGCGTTGAGGCGCTGCGTGGCGGCGGCTTCGTTTTCCTGCTCCTGCGTGCGGGCTCGGAGCTTTTCATCGTGCCCCAGGCGCTCCAGGGCGATGCGGTGCTGGGCCTGGGCCTGCTCCATCTGACGTTGCTGGTCGGCCCGGGCGGCCTCGCGGGCCAGGCGCAGGTCCGCCAGTTCCTGGGCCTGTCGCTCGGTCTCGGCTTCGAGCTTGAGCTTGGTGCGGGCCTGGATCGCCGCGTCATGCATGGCCTGGAGCTTCTCGCCGGCGAGGTACCCGCGATAGACCACCTTGCTGATCCGGTAGCCGATGCGGGTGGCCCGCTGGGTGAGGTTGGCGTAGGCCGACAGGTCGTTGAGCTTCTCGGTCTGGCTCTTGAACTCCTCGAACGTCCGCCGCCCCACGTAGTCGATCACGTCGGCCGATACCGCGTTGACGAAATCGGCGATCGGGTCGTGGGTCTGGTCGAGCATCCGCTCGATGTCGGCCAGTTCGAAGAAGATCATCAGCTCGATCACCAGCAGCGCGTCGTCGGCCGTGCGCACCTCGGGCACGTCGAAGTACATCTGGTCGGGGATGGTCCAGAGCGTCCTGAACTTGAGGCCGTGGGGAACCTTGCGGTGCGGGTTTCGCGGGTCGGCCCCGTGCCACGAGAACTCGTGCAGCCATTCCTTCTCGCTGGGGACGAATACCGCCGGCCCGTGCACGACGCGCCGCAGTACCTTGCCGTCCTCGCGTGCGTAAACGACGACGGCCTCATGGGCGTTGATCGCCAGGGCCTCTTCGACAGTGATCTTCTCGTGCAGCACCGGATCCCAGAAGATCGACGCCGGCCCGCGCACGTTCTGGCAGTGCCCGTCGCAATAGCGAACGGCCAGGTACTGGCTGGCTTCGGCGCTGAACAGCTGCAGCCGCTGGGCCGTCTGGCGAAACAGAAAGACCCGCCGCGGCCCATCCACCACCCGCATCCGCCCGCTCTTATCCCAAACCGCAACCCGCTCTCCCTGTCTGATGGTGATGAGTTTCATGGTCGTTCTCCTGTCATGGCGTATGCATTGGAGTTTGCCCGGTCGGCACGGCATCGATGGCGGCGACAGCTTGTCGCAGACGTTCGTCGTGCGAACCGGTCAACCGCAGCCAAGGCCGGCCTGTGGCGGTCAGTTCCGCAACGAAAGTGTCCTGCATTGCCTGTCGCACGTGCTGGCCGTCGCGCGTGCCGTCCTGAACCCAGGGAATGTCCGTCTCGCACAGCAGGTAAAGCGCGTAGAAGCCCTGTCGCTCAGCCGCGAGGCGCTCGACGGCGGGGCTGCGGCAGTCCTGCATGTATCGCCGGTGCCAGATGGCGGTGGCGAAGGCGTCGGTATCGACGATCAGAAGGCGATTGGCTTGGCGGGCCAGCAGATCCTCGCGCCGCGCGTGCTCGCGGGCGATATGCTCGAACTCGACCGAGTCCCACTGCTCCAGCGTGCCGTTGGCGAGTTTGACGTCGCAATACTCGCGGCCGTATTCGGCCATCCAAACCGTGTGGTAGTGATCGGCCAACGCCGCGGCGAGGGTGGTCTTGCCGGTGGATTCCGCGCCGACCAGACAAACGCGCCGCATATACCACGCTCGGACGCACGGCGCCAGATAGTCCAGGTGCGCCAGCGGGTCGTTGCGGATCATCGTGGCCGAGCAGGGCACCTGCCCGCGCTGCGGATCCACGTTGACGTGGACGGCCCCAAGGCAGCGGGCGTAGGTGTCGCCATAGGCCTCAGAGGAAAAGACCGCATCGGGGGCGAGGCCCAGAATCTGCCGTGTGTACGCCGCCCAGCCCGCTGAATCATCATCGGCCGGCACGTCCAGCACCGAAAGGACGTGAGCAGTTGGGCACATCTCCCGCAACCACTCGACGCGCCGGGCGATGGGGATCGTCTGGGAGGCGTTGAAGCACGCCAGCACGTAGACCTCGTCGCACTTCGCCAGGGCCGTCTCGATCAGCAACTGGTGCCCGCGGTGGGGCGGGTAGAACTTGCCCGCGATCACGCCTGTGCGGAACGGTTTCATGCTTCGCCTCCCGCCGCGGGCTGCAGGCTGGCGGCGGCCAGCGTGCGGCGCCACTGCCACAAGCCGGCCACGCACAGGCCCAGAAACAGCACGTACAGCCCGGCCGTCAGGTAGATCTGCCGATCGATGTAGAGCTGGATCGAGATTAAATCGACAAGGATCCAGACCCACCAGTGCTCGAAGCGCTTGCGGTTGAGCAGGTATTGAGCGGCGATGCTCAGGACCGCAGTCGCGGCGTCGCGCAGCGGCGCGGCGTCGCCCAGATACGCCAGCAGCACCGACATGCCATACGTGAGGGCGGCCGCGAGTGGCGGCAGCACAATCCACTCCCAGCGACGGGCGCGAGTGATGGTCAGTCGCGTGCGGCTGGGCCCGCCGTAGAGCCAGCTCCACCAGCCGATCACTCCCAGGACAAAGAAGACGACCTGGAGGCTCATGTCCGCGTACAGCCGCGCGCCCAGGAACACGACGAACAGGAAGACGTTGTTGCCAAGCCCGACCGGGAAGTTGGCGATCTTGGCATCGACTGTGAGCAACACGCAGAACGCGCCGGTGGCAAAACCCAACGCTTCGGTCAGTGACGTCGGAATCCACTGCCGCCACGCCGCCACCACCAGCACCGCCGAGGCGACAGTGCAGAGGCCATACTTCAGCCAGCCCACGACTGTGCCTCGTGAAGCAGCAGGCGCCTGCACTGGCGAGATCGCTTCCTGTTCAATTGACGAGAGGCTCATGGTCTTCCTTCTTGTTGTTCGGGGGCAAGTTGCCGGGCAAAGACCTCCCGGGTGTGGCCGATGGTGTCGAAGATTGCAAAGGTGGTTGTTTTGACGCGTGTGCCCCAGGTGATAAGGCTTTGTTCAAACGCCTTGGCCACGACGGCCGGATCATTGCCAAATACGCCGCAGCCCCACGCGCCAAGCACCAGATGGCTGTAGCCGCGCGCAACCGCAAGAGCCAGCACGTGGTCGACGCGTTGGCGCAGGACTCCTTCCACATCCGCAATCTGGAGGCTGCCCGCTCGCATCGCCCCGATGTTCGGGGCCGGCATGGTTACAAAGCTTGTGACAAATGGCTCCTCGATCAGCTGGTCCTCATCGTCGCGGAACACCGGCACCGATGGGCTGTAGATGGCATGGTCGGTATAAAGCAACGTGCCGCAGGTGCGGTTGGCTTGGTAATACTCCGGGCACTTCAGCAAACACGGATACAGCCCTGAAGCTCTGGCCAGGCTTTCCTCCTGGGCTTGTGAGCCACCGAGAAATCCGCCGCCGGGATTCTTGGCCGAGGCGAAGTTCAACGCCAGCACACGACTGCCCGGCACGCAAGATAACCGCCGCGCCGCCGCCAGTGTGGTTTCCGCGGTAACCTCGATCATCGTAGGGTGATCGGCTTGCGGCACCGCCTGTGCAGCGGCATGGATCTCTGCCCAGTTCTGCGGGCGGAGCAACTCGGTACCCTGTTGGCTCTCCTCGATCATCGGTCCAAGATCGACTCGTCGTCCGAGCGGACTGAGGTAAAAGCCTTTCTCTACGATCGCCAGCGTTTCCTGCGCGATGGCCGACCTGTCATTGCGATTGGCCGCTTTCATCAGGGCACCTCCGTCGCATCGACGCCACATGTACCCGCGCGCCGCAGTTCGTCGCGCACCTGCATCAGCAGCTCACCCAGGCGGTTGCGCCCGCTGCCGTCGCCGCCATCGCCCCAGTAACGATCCTTCTTAGCACGCTCGACGATCCGTGCCTCACCCGTCGCTAACAGCATCTCGCGCAGGTCGGGGTGCTGGGAGAACTTTGCCCGCAGGGCCGCCAGCATTACGGCGTCCTTGACCTGCTCCCAGTCCGGTCTGATTGGGACACGGCGGCTGCGGCCCAGACGCGCGGCAATCATCGGCGAGGGCGTCTGGCGTATCCTCACGGCATGCTCGGTACGTGGGAACTTTTGAGCCTGAAAGTAATGCTCGCTTGTTGGCCATATCTGCCCGTCCAGTTCGATTGGGTATGCGGCGAAGTTCGACAAATACCCGTTCTCGCTCTTGGTGCTGTAGAAGATGATTTCGTTCACGGTTACGCTGCCTTTCTGGTTTCGAGGAGGTGGCGGCTGGTCAGGATGATGGCGCCGGCGGTGGCCATTTCTTCGATGGCGCGGGCGGCGACGCCTTCTTTAACGTTCACGCCGCGGCAGCCGTCGATCACCACGTGCGTGCGGTAGCCCAGGCCCAGGGCATCCAGGGCCGTGAACTTCACGCAGTAGTCCGTCGCCAGACCCATCACGAACACCTCGCCCACGCCGCGGGCGGCCAAGTACTCGCCCAGCGCCGTGGCCTTGCGGTGGGCGTTGTCGTAGAACGCGCTGTAGCTGTCGATGAGCGCCTCGGTGCCCTTGCGGATGACCTTGTCGATGCCGGCCACATTCAGCCCGGCCGCCAGCTCAGCACCAGGCGTCCCCTGCACGCAGTGGTCCGGCCAGAGGATCTGCTCCAGCCCGGCCAGTTCCGCCATCTCGCCGACCTTGCGGCCGTGAGTGCTTGCGAAAGAGCCATGGGCGGGCGGGTGCCAGTCCTGCGTGGCCACGACCACGTCAAACAGGTCCATCAGTCGGTTGGCCACGCCGACGACCTCGTC
Organism: Planctomycetaceae bacterium; assembly: GCA_039680605.1. Taxonomy (NCBI): domain Bacteria; kingdom Pseudomonadati; phylum Planctomycetota; class Planctomycetia; order Planctomycetales; family Planctomycetaceae; species Planctomycetaceae bacterium. The sequence goes on from JBDKTA010000008.1 coordinate 98,600, forward strand.
GCCTGCGGGCACGGGCAGCGCTCCGTCGGGGCAGAAGTCGCTCTGGATGTCCACCAGGATCAGGGCCCGTCGCGTGTTCTTCGTGTTGTTCATGTTGTTTGTAGTGTTGTTCATGGCCTGTTCCTTTCCGGCTGCACGGGCGAGGGGCCCGTGCCATAGGTCAGATCTCGAAGTTAAAGCCTTGCTTGACCAGGGCGTCGTATCGCTTCTTGTCGAAGCGGTACAACTGGGCCGCCCGGTGGGCCACGTCGGTCTCGACCTCGTCGAGCCCCTGCAGAATCCCCATGGCCAGGATCTTCTTGCGGAAGTTGCGCTTGTCCAGGGGGCGGTCGAGCACCTTCTCGTACATCCGCTGGAGCTGCGTCAGCGTGAACTTGCCCGGCAGCAACTCAAAGCCGATGGGCTGGTAGCGAACCTTGCCCTGCAGGCGATCATGGGCAACGTCGAGGATGCGCTGATGGTCGAACGCCAGCGTCGGCGCGTCCTCCAGGGCAAACCAGGCCGCGTTGCGGGCGTCGGAGGCGCCCTTGACGGCGAAGTCGCCCAGCTTGACCAGGGCGTAGTACGCTACCGTGACGACGCGCCCGCGGGGATCGCGGCCGACATCGCCGAAGGTGTAGAGCTGCTCGAGAAAAACGTTTGCCACACCCGCCTCTTCCGCCAGTTCGCGTCGGGCGGCGTCCTCCAGCGACTCGTCCATCCGCACGAACCCGCCGGGCAGGGCCCATTTGCCTGCGAAGGGTTCCAGGTCGCGCTGGATCAGCAGGACCTTGAGGTCTTCGTCGTCAAGCCCGAAGACCACACAATCCACCGTCAGAGCCGGCCGCGGATATTCGTACGTGTGTGCCATGGTTCCGTTCCTTTCGTGTCACTTATACACTATGATTAGTGTAGGTAGGACACTATGTCAACCAGGAAATGCAAAAATATTATCTGCGACGGCAATGATCATTGCGGCGGCAGCATCTTTAAGGCATGTGGGGCATGTTGGAGGGCGAGACAGGCTGTTGCGCTGCCGAACGTCCTTGAGTGCTGAGGGAACTCGGCGCCGCCTCTGTGGTCATGACAGAAACTCGCTGCCGCAACTCGGCCAGCTCTCTTTCGAAGCCGCCGGAGAGGATGGGGAAGCGGCACCAGGTTTTGGGGTCGAGGTTTTTGTCGTCGAGATGAAAGCTGGGGGCATAGCGTTCGCGCTTCCACTGGTTGCGGCACCACAGGCGGAAGAAGCGATCGATCCACGCGGCCAACTGCCCGCGGCCGTGCTGGGGGAACTCTGCCAGCATCAATTCGAAGACCTCGACGGGGGTCTTCTTGTCGCGAATGGCGGCCCGTTCGATGGCGTCGAGCAGGTCGTAGGGCATGAGGTCGGCTTCGTCGGTCTGAGCCTGTTCGCTGGGGCGAAGCTCCGCTGTAGGCTGCTGGACATTCACCGCGTGCAACTGCGGGATCGGGCCCAGGCCGTGCGGGCCGGCGGCCTCGAGCCACCGCAGATAGCGGCGGATGAACGCCTTGTCGATCCCGGCGATGGGGGATAGCCCGCCGCAGGTGTCGCCGTCCATCGTGGCGTACCCGACGGCCGCCTCGCTGCGATTGCTCGTGGCCAGCAGCAGGGCGCTTCGCAGGTTCGCGATCATCCACACCCCCGGCGCCCGCACGCGCGCCTGGATGTTCTGCAGGGCGATGTCGTCGCTCTGCCAGGCGAGCCTGCGGCCCAGAGCGCCCTCGACGGCCGCCACGTAGCCTTTGAAGAACGGATCGACGTCCAGCTCGATGAACTCTGCCCCGACGGCCTCGGCGACCTGGCGGGCGGCGCTGCGCGTGGTGTCGGAGCTGTTGGCTGTGGACTGGTAGACGCATGTCAGCAGTGCCCGCACGATCTGCTGCTCGCTGCTGCCTTGGAGGCCGAAATACCCCAGCCGCTTCTTGAATGCTTCCACGCCGAGGGCGGCACACGCTCTGCGGACCATCATCGCGACCAGGCACGTCACCAGTGACGAGTCCGCACCGCCGCTGAGCGACACGACGAATCCGCGCGAGCGGCTCTTGCGCAGATAGTCGAACAGCCCCAATGTCATCGCCCGCGTGAACTCTTCTTCCTGCACGCTGGGCCCGTACTCCCAGCCGGGCTGATCGGCCGCGGGGCGGCAGAGCGGCCCGGCGGCGTAGTCGAAGGGCGCGCGGATGCACGCGCCGTCGCCGGCGGCCGGCGTGAAGCTGCCTGTACGCGACTGCGCCAGGCGCGTGGCGTCGATATCCACCACGGCCGAGGTCACGGCGAAGCTCTCGAAGCCAAAGCGCGGCCCCGCGGCGGCCATCGCGCCGCCGGTGGCGATCAGGGCCCCGCCGTCGTAGATGGCGCGCCCGGCCTCGTTGCCCAGCAGGTTGCTGTAGACGTATGTGCAGCCGAACGCGCGGCTGCCCTCGAGCACGAAGCGCTTGCGCACGGCGATCTTCCCGAAGGCGAAGTGGCTGGCTGAGGGGTTCAGGATGATGTCGACGCCATGCTGGGCAAGATCGCCGCCGGGCCGCTTGGCCACCCAGGCATCTTCGCAGATCTCAAACCCGATCCGCACGCCGCCGATATCAAAGAACAAATCGCCCATGCGGTAAGTGCGGCCGTCGAGCTCCACCTCGGCGGCCACGCCGGCCGGCCAGGGCTTGAACCATCGCGGCTCGTAGTGCAGCCCCTCGCCGGCCAGATGCTGCTTGGCGACAAAGCCCAGGACGTTGCCGTCGGCCACGAGACAGGCTGTATTGAACAAGGCATTGTGATACAGCACCGGCAGGCCCAGTGAGACGATGATGCCGCGCGTGGCGGGCAATATCTCCTGCAGCACTTGGCGGGCCATCCGCCGCAGCCCCGGCGAGGCGAACGCGTCCTCGCAGCCATAACCGCAGAGGCACATCTCCGGCAGACAGAGGATCTGCGCCCCGTCAGCCCTGGCGGCCTCGATCGCCCCGAGAATAGCCGCCTTATTGCCGTCCCAATCCAGCGGCGTAGTGTTGACGATCCCGGCGGCGACCTTGATGAGTTTCATGATTTCTTCCCGGCGAGATTCTAAGCGTTCAGGCCCCGTGCCGCGAGAATCAACCGCGTCTTGAGGTCGTGCAGGTTCTTCTCAAGACCGGCCGGGTATTCGTGCGGATTGAGGAATCGCTTGATGCCTTCGTGCAGGGCGGCAAGTTGCTCCTGCGTGCGGCTACGGACGTCGGCCAGGGCGGGCAGGTCATAGACGCATCGGCCGCCGCGAAAGACCGGCACCAGCAGGTCCTGCCATGGCGTATCTTGCGGGACGATCTTCTGCCGCGTGGGATCCTTCACGTCGACAATGGTGGTCTGGCCCTGCGGCAGACCCGTCAGTTCATCGAAGATCATGTCGGCCAGGAACTGCCCGTCATGGCGGAAGCGGCGCACCTGCAGCATGCCGGGCGTTGAAGTCTTGATGACCTGCTCGGAGAGCTTGACCTTGTGCTGCCACGGCTGGCCGGGGCGTTGGATAGCGGATAGCTTGTACACGCCGCCAAGGGCCGGCTCGTCGAAGGCCGTCGCCAGGCGCGTGCCGACCGCCCAGACCGAAATCTTGGCGTCCTGCTGCTTGAGGCTGGCGATGATGTGTTCGTCCAGATCGTTGCTGGCGACGATGAAGGCGCTGCCGAAGCCGGCCGCGTCAAGCATCTTGCGGGCCTCGATGCTCAGGTACGCCAGGTCGCCGCTGTCCAGGCGGATGCCCAGCATCTCCCCGCCGCGCTGCCGCAGCCGCCGACCGGCCTCGATGGCCTTGCGCACGCCTTCCAGCGTGTCATAGGTGTCGACCAGAAAGATGCAGTTGTTGGGCATGGCCTGGGCATAGGCGTCGAAGGCCTCCAGTTCATCGTCGAAGCACATCACCCAGCTATGGGCGTGCGTGCCCTTGACGGGCATGCCGTACATCCGCCCGGCCAGCACGTTGGAGGTGGCGCTGCACCCGCCGACGTAGGCAGCTCGGCTGGCGGCCAGCGAGCCGTCGATCCCCTGAGCCCGCCGCAGGCCGAACTCCAGCACCGGCTCGCCCCGGGCGGCCTGGCAGATTCGCGCGGCCTTAGTGGCCACCAGCGTCTGGAAGTTGATCAGGTTCAGCAGCGGCGTCTCCAGCAGTTGGCACTGAAGCAGCGGGCCTCGCACCCGCACCAGCGGCTCGTGCGGGAAGACGGCTGTGCCCTCGGGCACGGCGTCAACGTCGCATGAGAACTCAATGGCGGCCAGGTAGTCCAGGAACGCCGGCTCAAAGAGCCCCTTGGCGTCGCTGCCCTTCAGAGTGCCCAGATACGCCAGATCGTCGCCATCGTAGCGGAAGGCCTTGAGGAAGTGGACGACGCTCTCCAGGCCGTTGACGATCGTGTAGCCGCCCTTGAACGGGTGCTTGCGAAACACCAGATGGAAGACGGCCTGGTCGTCGGTGTGGCCCAACTTCCAGTATCCATACGCCATCGTGAGCTGATACAGGTCCGTCAGCAGCGCCAAGGAGGGCTTGTAGATTGTCGTCGCGGCGTTCATGGGATCATTCCTTTAATGCCTTCGTGTTAATAATACACTTAGTTTTCCGTCGCGTCAAGCTGGAACGCGGAAATATGAAGATGAGGCTGGGGCATCAAGACACCCGTCGGGTGCCGAGGACTTCGCCGAGAGAGGCCGCTCAGGTCGCCACGGAATGTCTACCCGGCGGAGATTGTTCGCACCATCGCCACGATTCCTGCTTCTTACGTCGAATTATCGGAGTCGCTGCATATCTGAATTAGCCACGGGTCGACTATGAACTCCGACACTCCAGCCGCGTGACAAACGGTCTGCTGACGGCAATCGCCGACAGGCCTCGCGACTATGCCGTACATCAATCCGACGGATCCGGCAATGAGAGTGGTCATGGCGACCCACGAGAAACAGAACCGTCTCGCCCATGCCACCCGTATCGCCGTGCAGTGCGTAAGAACCCTGAGATCCTACCGCGCCCTGAAGTCGACGTTGGGGCCGTATCCGTTCTTGGGATCGACGACCGGATCGATAAACGGGTTGTGCTTGGCCAGGGTGGTCTTGACGAAGGTGTCGAAGCCCTTCTGCTGGCTCAGCCACACCATGGCGTCCTGGGACGGACCGCCGTTGGTCATGGGCAGATTCGCGATGGTCTTGAGTTTCTCAAGCATGGCGGTGCGCTTGGCGGCGTCAGTTTCTTTCCTGGCCAGCTCAATGTACCGGGTCAGGCAATTCAGCTTGGCGTGCCAGTAATGCAGCGGCTCCTTCAACAGGGCCAGCAGGGCGTCAGGCTTGTCGCCGGCGTCGGCGACCTTCTTGTCGAAGGCGTCGTACTTGGCCTGTTTGTCCAGGATCTTGGTCTTGAGCCATTCCATGATGGGCTTGTCGCAAGTGTGCGGAAAGTCGCCGTAGCCCGAGACCTCGTCGAAAAACGTGCTGTCGCCGCCGGCGGCTTTGACCGCCTCGTGCGACTTCAACTGGATGGCCCTGGCGCCGCCGGAGTTTCCGCCGACGAAGAACACCGGACGACCGCGAAGTTTCTCGGCCGTGACGGTGATGTGCTTGTTGTTGTTGCCTTCGATGAAGATGAATCCGTCCCAGGGGTCCATGAACCCGCGGGTGTAGAACTGGTCGGCGAAGTTGGTGTTCATGCCCCAGCTTCCCGAGGAGATTCCGGCCAGGACCACGGCGCCGTACTTGACGGGCGTGGCGGCGGCGAGAATCCGCAGCATCTGGGCGGCGTTTCGCGGGCCCGAGTCGAGGCGGGAGGTGTATTCGGCCAGCAGGATGATGAAGTCCTTGTTGCCGGTGATGCTGGTCCAGCGTCCGATGAACTTGCGCTGGTCGACGCCGCCGCCGAGGTGTACCACGACGGGATGAGCTTTCTTGGGATCGTAGTTCTCCGGCAGGTGGACGGACATCATGACCACCGAGGGACGGCTCCGGGTGCGGTGCGTGCTCTTGCCCAGGATCGGAACGGGCAGATGAAAGGTCGCGTTAGGCTTGAGCTGGTCTTCTTTGATGAGCTTGACGTCTTCGACGATGATCGGGCAGCAGTGCGGTCCCGCAGCGGCAGCGCCCGCCAGAGTCAGCAGCACAAGGCCACTCACGCAGCAGAGGATCATTTGTTTTGCCATGTTGTCACATCCCTTTCGCAAGAGTAGAGGGTTGCCCAGTGTTTGAAACGCCCGTTGTCACCGGGGCGACCGCGAATTCTGGGGCGCAAGGTGGAAAAGGTCAACCTTTATGTTGAGAGCCTGATGCCGTAGCGGTCCCAGTTCCTCTCGACGCGATGGAAAAGATCGCTGTCGAAGGCGACGCTTTGGCGGTAACCGCTCTTCCACGTCGCGTCGATGCAGATGGGGCATCGAAGGATCATGCGATTGCCGGCGGCGTCGCGACCCGCCGGGTGCAGGTCCACCAGCGGGTCGAAACGCGTGAACCAACCCCAGAGGATCAGCCTCGGGTCGTCCAACGGCACGTCCGGCCAGACCAGCACGTGCAAGAGATACTCCCGCGTGAGCGGATGGGCCGCCAGCGCCTCGCGCACGGCGGTTCTGTCGCCGGCGCGATCGATCTGGGCGACGAGCACGGCAGGGCCCAGGCGGGTCATCGCCAGGATATCCTTATGCACCGCACCCGGCAGCGGCGGCTCGGGCGGCGGCGGTTTCCGACGCGACCGGGCGGCGTCTCGCGTGGCCAGCAGGATCAGGCGGCTGCCCGTATTCATTGCCGGGCCGGTGAAATCCAGCGTGTCCTGGGCCGTCGGGGCCAGCAGGTGCAGGCCCTGGGCGGTATCGAGATTCTCCCACAGGGCGGCGCTGACCTGGGCGAAATCGTGCGTGTCGACATCCTCGTCGACGACGATCAGAACCTTCGTCAGCGACAACTGACCGCTGCCCAGCAGGCCCAGGGCGTGTTTGAGAGCCTCGTGGGCGTAGCGCTGCCTGACGGCCGCGACGGCGAGGGGATGGAAACCGGTCTCGGGATACGCCCAAACGCTCGCGACGCCCGGAAACGCCATCGTCAGCAGCGGGGCCATCATTTCCTGCAGCGCCTGGCCGATGTAGTAGTCTTCCTGTGGCGGTTTGCCGACGACCGTGGCTGGAAGGATCGCGTCCTTTCGCGCCAGCACGCGGTGGACGCGAAAGACCGGAAAGTCCGCGCTGTGGGAATAGTGTCCGAGGTGGTCGCCGAAAGGCCCTTCGCGGGCAACGTCGCCGGCGCTGACGGCGCCTTCGAGCACGAACTCCGCCGCGGCGGGCACGCGATGCCCCGTCGAGCGGCGATGGATCACATCGAGCGGGCGGCCCATGATCAGCGCCGCCAGCAACCGCTCGTCGAGCCCCTCGGGCAACGGGGCGATGGCCGCCAGCGTCAGGGCCGGCGGGCCGCCCAGGATCACGCTCACCGGCAGCGGCGCCCCCATCTGGCAGGCTTTGCGGAAGTGGAAGGCGCCGCCTTTTTCGATCTGCCAGTGCATGCCCGTGGCGGCGGAGCCCAGTCGCTGCAGGCGGTAGATGCCCAGGTTTCCCGCGCCGCTGACCGGGTCGACGGTATGCACCAGCGGCAACGTGAAGAAGGCCCCGCCGTCCAGCGGCCAGCACTTCAGGCACGGCAGGCGGTCCAGGTGCGGCGGGTCGAAACATTCCTGCAGGACCGGACCGGTGCGGACGCTCTTCATGCGGGCGCGCAGGAGGCGGCGGATGGGTCCGCGCGCCGACCAGACCGCCGCGGCCGTTGGCGGCACGAGACGCTGCGCCAGGCGGACAAGGCTCTGGCCGATCTCGCCCGGCTCGCACCCGAAGGCTTCTTTCACCCGCTGCGGCGTGCCGAAGAGATTGCTCACCAGCCGGTACGGCGAGCCTTTGACGCGCTCGAACAGCAGCGCCGGCCCGCCCTGGGCCTGCACGCGGTGCTGGATGATCGTGACCTCTTGGTCGGGGTCGACCTCGGCCGCCACTCGCACGAGTTGTCCCCGAGACTCCAGGAGGTTGATGAACGCTCGCAAGTCGGTGAGGCTCACGTGATCACCCCCGCCCCGCCGGCCAGCTTCTCCAACTGCGCCACGGCGGCGCGACCCGCCGAGCCCAGATCCACCGTAAAGTCGTTGACGAACATTTCGATATGCCGGGCCTGCACACCGGCATCTATTTCCTGCGCGTGCGCGTGGACATAGGCAGCCGCCCCTTGCGGATGGGCCAGGGCGTTCTCGACGCTCTTGCGCAGCAGCGCGTCGAAGGCGCGGATCGTCCGCTCGCCCAGGGTGCGCCGCGCGGCAATGCCGCCCAGGGGAATCGGCAGGCCGGTTCGCTCCTGCCACCACGCCCCCAGGTCGGCCACCAGGTGCAGCCCCCGGGCGCGGTAGACGAAACGCCCCTCGTGAATGAGTACGCCCGCGTCAGCCTCTCCGGCGGCGACCATGTTCATGATCTGGTCGTAACGCGTGAAGAAGCGATTCGCGGCCTGGGGAGCCCACAACCGAAACAACAGATTCGCGGTAGTCAACTCGCCCGGAACCGCCACGCATGCCCGTGCCAATTCGTCGGGATGCATCGGACGCCGGGCCACCACCAGCGGTCCGCAGCCGTAACCGATGGCCGATCCGGCGTTGAGCAGCTCATACTGTCCGCACACCCGCAGGTAGGCGGGAAACGACAGCTTGGTGATGTCGTATCGCCCTTCGAGGGCGGCGCGGTTGAGCGTCTCGACATCGTGCAGATGCACATCGAGATCATATCCGTCCAGGCGCAAGGTCCCTGCCGCCAGATCGTTGAAAATGAACGTGTCGTTGGGACACGGCGAATATGCCAGCGTCAAATTCAGGATGCAATCCTTTCCAGAGGCTATGCAAGAATAGGCCGCGAGTTTGAAATATCCCAACTATGACCCGGTGGCATAGCGACACGCGGCGGGTCGCCATAATGCTCTGCGCGAACCCATGGCGACGCGTTGAACAACCCATGTCGCTGCCACCGGGCCATCGCCGGGCGGCGTTCGACGGCAGCGGCGCTTGATGGGGCGTGGGCAAAGGGAGTATCATGAGCACTTTGCGGCGCCCTCGCGCCGACGTGTGAACATGAAACGCTTGCCCAAACCCAGCGCAGCGATGGTGCTGGCCGCTCTGATGGCCTGCGCGTTTCTGACGTCCCTTCCGGGGCGGCGGGTGGCCGAGCCTCTGCGCAACGTGACGAGCTACCTGTTCGTGGCCCCGGGCGAGGGGGCGATGTATTTCGTCAGCTATTTCAAGGGGCGGATCACGGCGCGGGCGCCGCGTCCGATCGCCGCCGACGAGGCCCGCGCCCTGCAGACGGAGAACACGCAGCTTCGCCAGCAGGTCTACAGCCTCGTGCAGCAGCGCGACCAGTGGTGGCAGCGGGCGACGATCATCGCCGGGCTGCGAAAGCAGTTCGGCGGGCGGTTTGGTCCCAGCCAGGAGTTCCCGTACGACATCATCCCGGCGTGGGTGGCGGGGGATGAGTCGCTGCCTTACGGCAGCGGGCGGGTCCTGAGCGTGCGGCAATCCGTCGCTTCGCGCAAGGGCGCTCCGGTGACGTCGTGGGTGCTCAAGACCGACCGCTCCAAGGCCATCGAGCCCACCGGAACCGCGGCCATCGCCGTCGAGATCGAACGCAAGCACCCGTACCTGCTCCAGATTACCGGTTCGGCGCTGGTGGGGCGGTTGACGCACACGTCGGACTTCACGGCGCGGATGCAACTGGTGACCGACGCGAACTTCAGCATCCAAGCCCGCATCCGCCGCAGGATCGACCGCCAGCACCCCCGGATGATCCGCCCCAAGGGCAGCAGCGAGTTCAAGCCGCTGACGCTTGAGAACAGCTTGATCGACAGCGTCCCGGCCAACGGCGACGGCAAAGAGTCGGTCCTCGTCGAGGGCGTATGGGACGGCGAGGGCGTGCGGGCGCGGGGATGGCTGGGACCGGGCGAAGCGTACAACCCGGAACTGCCCCCGCGAGCGGGCGACCAGCTCGTCACGCGCGACGACGAGATGTTCATGCCCGCCGAGGTGCTCATCGGCGAGGTGGTCGAGGTCACGCCCATTCCTGAACACGCCGGGTTCGTGCGACTCCGCGTCGAACCGGCGGTAAACCTGTCGGCCCTGCGCGAGGTGTACATCGTGGTTCCGCGCGGCGCCACCCCGGAGGCCTCGCCATGAGATGGACGCTCTTTGTGGTGGTGGCGTATGTTGTGCTGCTGATGCAGACGACGGTGGGCGGGCTGATCACATTCCCCTCGGCTTCGCTGGGCACGATCGGACCGGACCTGGTGGCGATCGTGGGGGTCTTCATCGCCCTGAATGCGCGCACGGCGACGATGGGAATGCTGGCGGCATGGGGCCTGGGGCTGGGCCTGGACCTGACGACGGCGACGGCCCCGGGCTGCGCCACGGCCATCGGACCGATGGCCATCGCCTACGCGGTGGCGGCGGGGGTGATCTTCTACATCCGCGAGGGGTTCTACTTCGAGCGCCCGCTGCCGCAGGCGTTTTTGGCGGCGGTGTTCTGCCTGATGAGCCACCTGCTGTGGGTGACGTACCAGTCGGTGCTGGCCCGCGGCGCGGTGCTGTGGGTATCGTACGGGCAGATGGTCCTGCAGGCGGTATTGCTGTCGATCTATACCGGTCTGTTGGCGCCGATCGGATATCTGCTGCTGCGCAAGTTGCGCCGCTGGCTGATCCCCGTGCCCGCGACCGCTCGCGGGCGGCGCGGAACCATCGGACACCGATGAGACCATGTACAAGTTCCGCATCAAATGCTTCATGGTATTGGCGGCCGTCGTCTTCCTCGCCATCGTCGCGCGCCTGGTGCACCTGCAGGGGTTCAGTTCGGAGGACTATCGCGAGCAGGCCGGAAAGATGCTCACCGACGTGAAGATGCTCTCGCCGGTGCGCGGGCTGATCACCGACCGCAACGGCAAGGTTCTGGCCGACAACCTGCCCTGGTACGAGTTGTGCCTCGAGTACGGCCTGCTCAGCGACGACGAGGCCTTTTACGAGAAGTGGTTCAAGCGCCAGCGCAGCCGCATCGTGAAAGAAGAGAAGGTGTCGTCCGAGCGGGCGACCACATTGCTGCGGCAGCGGATCCACGCCACGTGGGCGCGCGTGTACCAGATCGGGCTGTCTAACGGGATGGACCGCGACGCCGTCGACGCGCTGATCGAGCGGACGCGCCGTCGCGTCAACGCCATTCGCGACGCGGCGCGGATTTCGCCGGTGCTCGAGCAGTACCAGGCCCACCCGGTCGTTCCGGGCATGGCGACGATGGTCGACACGCAGGGCATGATCGGGGCGTCGGTGGTGCCCCGGCTCAAGCGGCACTATCCCTACGGCGCCTTGGCGTGCCATGTGATCGGGCTGACCGGGCAGGTCAACGACGTCGAGATGCGGCGGTTGAATCTTCCCCGCGAGCAGGGCGACGACCTGGAACGCCTGCGCCGCAACTACCGCGGCGGCGACATCATCGGCAAACGCGGCGTCGAGAAGATGTGCGAAGAGGCTCTGCGGGGCAACCGCGGGTATCGAAAGCTCGACCGCCGCACCGGCGAGCCTCTCGAGGACGGCGAACCGGCCATCCCCGGCGCCGCCGTAAAACTCACCATCGACATTGACCTGCAGCGAGAGTTGACCGACCTGCTGGCCTCAACCGGAAGCAACGGCAGCATCGCCGTCGTTTCGGTGCAGACCGGGCAGGTCCTGGCGATGGTGTCGTGGCCGACCTTCGACCTTAACGAATACGGGCGCCAGTATTCCAAGCTGGTCAAGGACGACCTGAACTTTCCGCTGCACAACCGGGCGGTGACGCGCCTGTACCCTCCGGGCTCGACGCTCAAGCCGCTGTCGGGCCTGGCGGCGCTGCAACTGGGACTTGTCCAGGGCGACACGCAGTACGAGTGCCGCGGGTATCTGATCAATCCCAGTTCGTTCCGGTGCTGGATCTGGCCCTCGGCCCACATCGGTCACGGCATGCTCGACGTGGTCGGCGCGCTGCAGCACAGCTGCAACGTGTTCTTCTATCATGCCGGCGAGTTGGTGACGGCGGAGCGCCTGGTCGACTGGTATCGCCAGTGGGGCCTGGGCGACGTGGCCGGGACCGGACTGCCCGAGGAAAGCCGGGCGCAACTGCCCAGCGCGAGCTGGCTGAACCGCCATCCCGGTCCGGGTGCGGCGCGCCTGATGGGCATCGGCCAGGGACCGGTAGTGGTCACTCCAATGCACGTGGCCAACTACATGGGGGCCATCGCCCGCAGGGGTGAGTTCGTCTCGCCGTCGCTGGTGGTTGGGGGTGCCGCTCCGCAGGCGCGGCGGCGGATCGGCGTCGACGCGCGTTATATCTCGCTGATTCAGGAAGGGATGTACAAGGTAGTCAACGACTCCGACGGCACCAGCTACGATGTCTTTCACCGCTCGGTGCTGGCGGCGCCGGAGGTGGAGGTCTGCGGCAAGACGGGCACGGCCACGGTCCCGCCGCAGCGATGGCAGGGGATGAGCGTGCGCCAGGGCGACATGGCCTGGTTCGCCGGCTACGCCCCGCGCGAGAACCCGCAGATCTCCTTCGCGGTGGTGGTCGAGTACGTCGTCGGCGGCGGCAGCCGCAACGCCGGTCCGCTGGCGCGCGAACTGGTCAAGTTCTGCTGCAAGCGGGGCTACGTCAATCAGCGCCCGGCGCCCCAGGATGCCGCGGCAACCGACGGAGAGGCGCCATGACGGCTATCATCCGGCGCTATCTGCGGCTGAACATCTGGCCGATCATCGTGGCGATGGTCGCCCTGATGGCGATCGGGATCGTGGCCATCAGCGTCTCGGACCGGACGGAACTGGCCGGCAAGCAGGCGGCGTTCATGGTGGTGGGGCTGGTGGCGTTCTTCGTGATCACCCTGGTGCCGTACCCGCGGTTTGGCAAGGCCGCCTATGCCCTCTTTGGCGTCACGCTGCCGCTGCTGCTGATGATGCTGGTTCCGCGCCTGCTCAAGACCGACGCGCTGAACTGGCTGATCCCGTCGATCAATGGCGCCCGCCGCTGGATCAATTTCGGTCCGATCATGTTTCAGCCCTCGGAACTGGCCAAGCTTTCATTCATCCTGATGCTGGCGTGGTACCTGCGCTACGGCGACCACTACCGCACGCTGTCGGGGCTGATCCCGCCGTTCATCCTGGCGCTGGTGCCGATGTTCCTGATCCTCAAGGAACCGGACCTGGGCACCAGCCTGCTGCTGTTGCCGACGCTGTACTTCATGCTCTTCATGGCCGGGGCGCGCCTGCGCCACCTGCTGGGCATCATCGCCGTGGCGACCGTGCTGATGCTGCTGCCGCGGCCGGTCGACGTTTCCGGCCTGCCCGCCGCCGAGGCGTCCGACCGCCAGGCGCTGTCGTACGCGAACATGAAGTTCCAGGGGCGTCCCTACGCCGTCATGCCCGTCATGCTCTCGGTGATGGAACCGCACCAGTTGCGGCGCATTGAGGGCTGGCTGGGGCAGGGCGATCCGGACAAGGCCGGCGACGAAGGCTACCAGTTGCGCCAGTCGAAGATGATCCTGTCGGTCGGCGCGCTGTTCGGCGGCGGGGGATGGAACGAGATCAACCAGTTTTATCGCACGCTGCCCGAGCGCGAGAGCGACTTCATCTTCGCCGTTATCGGCGGGCAGTGGGGCATCGCCGGCTGCCTGACCGTGCTGCTGATGTACGCGGTAATCTTCATCTGCGGCGTCGAGATCGCTGTGGGGACCCACGACCCCTTCGGGCGACTGCTGGCGGTGGGCGTGGCCGCTCTGATGTTTTCGCAGGTGGTGGTCAATATCGCCGTCGTGATCGGCCTGATGCCCGTAACCGGCATGACGCTGCCGCTGGTCAGCTACGGCGGAACCTCGCTGGTGATCAACTGTTCTGCCCTGGGGCTGCTGGTCAACGTCGCCCAGCGCCGCCCCATCTCGCTGGCGCCGCGACCGTTCGAGCACGGCGCCAAGGAAGGCCCCGAAGCACCGTATGGCCCCATGAGCACCGGCGAACCGGAACGACGCTCTCGGAACCGCTGACCATGAGCGAACCGCCGCACATCCCGTGGCCGCTTGACTGTCCGCTCGAGGGCGCCCGCCGCCCGCAGCCGCGGACCCTGCGCCTTGCAGACGGCTACGAGACGGGCATGCTCGTCCATTCGCCGCGCGGGCCTGCGGCGGGTCCGTGCGTATTGTACCTGCACGGGATTCAGTCTCACCCGGGGTGGTTCGCCGGAAGCGCTGCGGCACTGGCCGATCATGGCTGCCGCGTCTATCAGATCGAGCGCCGCGGCAGCGGGCACAATCGCACTGATCGCGGACACGCACGCTCGGCGGGGCAGCTCCTGGCCGACCTCGACGCCGCCGCCGCCCTGATCGTGCGGGAGAACCCCGACCGCTCCCTGGCACTGGCCGGACCCAGTTGGGGTGGGAAGCTGGCGGCCGCATACTGCCTCTGGCCGCGGCGCCGCGCGGCGATCGCGTCGCTGACGATGATCGCGCCCGGAATCGCTGCCATGGTGGACGTTCCGGCGGCGACGAAACTGGCCGTGGCGCTGTGCCTGCTGGCGGCCCCGAAGGTCCGCCTGGCGATTCCGCTGGACGACGATGAGCTCTTCACCGACAACCCGGCGATGCGGGAGTACCTTCGGGCCGACACGCTGAGGCTCCGCAAGGCCAGCGCCGCCTTCATGTTTGCCAGCCGCGTGCTGGACCGCATGATCGCCCGGGCGCCCGACGGTTCGCTGAACGTTCCGTGTACGCTGCTGCTGGCGCGGCGCGAACGCGTCATCGACAACAAAGCAACATCGAAGGTCGTGACACGACTGACCGCCGATCGGGCGCAGCGGGTTGAGTTCGACGCCGCACACGTGCTGGAGTTCCAGAGCGACCCCGCCGCGTTTTACCAGGCGCTGCTGCGGGGCGTTCAATTCTCAAAGGCCTGAAACACCGGCGTATTGGGTGCCATGGCGGCCGTTTTCAAGCCGCCATGTCCCCGGCCGGCGCTGCAAACATGGCGGCTGAACAACGACCGCCATGGCACCCCAGGCGAGGGTTGTTCAGGGGCGGGCGTAGCTGGTGTTGCGCCAAATGACCTGGTTCGAGGGCAGGTGCTTTGACAGGGCCACCAGCAGGATGTACAGGCCGATGAGGTTGCCCACCGGGTACAACAGCGACATTGCCGGATGGATTTGGATCTGCTTGTAGAAGAAGTGCAGCGCGATCATCTGGCAGATGACCGCCGCGGCGGAGGCTCCCGCGGCGGCTGACCACCAGGGCGAAGCGCCGCCGGCGAGCAGGGCCCACAGCGAGCCGGCCAGGGTGAACCACGGCAGCGACCCGACGATGAACATGGCCAGCCAGGAGATGATCAGGCGGCTGACGGTGCCAAAGGTTCCGAAAAAGATACGCGTCCATCCCTGGATGGCCTGGCCGAGGGAGGCGTACATCCGCACGCGATAGAGTCCGTCGCTGGGCACGACGCGCAGCCGCAGACCGGACCCCTTGACCAGGGCGGCGATGTGCATGTCTTCGCTGATGCGGTTTCGGACGGCGTGGTGGGTGCCGATGGCGTCATACGCCGATCGGCGGATGAGCATGAACGCCCCGTTGGCATAGGCGTGGGGCTTGTGCGGGTCGTTGACATGCATCGGGTTGAACCAGATCATCATCGTGCCGGTGCAGACGGGCTGCACGACGGTATCCCAGAAGCTCAGCATGTCCAGCGTGGGCAGCACGCTGAGCAGGTCGATCTTGCCGTCGATGGCGTGCTGCACGGTCGTTGAAAGCGTGCGGGACGACTCCTGGCGGCAGTCGGCGTCGATCATGCAGATCCACTCGCCGTCGGCCTGGGCGATCGCCTGCTGCATCGCGTTGTTCTTGCCGCACCAGCCGGCGGGCAGTTCCGTGATGGTAACGACCTTCACCCGATCGTCGCCGCGCGCCACGCGGTCGATGATCGCCGCCGTGTTGTCGCTGCTGCGGTCGTTGCAGACGATCAGCTCGAAGTTGGGATAGTCCTGCGACAGCATCGTGCGCAGGCAGTTCTCGATGTAGATCTCTTCGTCCTTGGCGGCCACCACCACGCTGATCTTCGGCGGCGAAGGGGGCGGTCCCGGCGCGCGGTCGTCGATGACGAACGCCTCGGCCTTGAACCGGCGCAACTGCATGATGCGGTTGCACCAGATCAAGACCGCCAGGCCCGTCAGAATCGTCAGTATCGCGGCCAATCCCGCCATGGTCACTCCCCGATCAGGGTCAGAATCGCGCTGGGGAGGCTTTGAGGGGCCTCCGGCGCGGCCCGTGGAGAAATCATAACTGTTTTCCGCGCTGGGCGATCACGGCCGCCTGTATCACTTCGCGCAAGGACACGTGATGCGCGTCCGCGGCGGTCCGGCAGTCGGCGAACTCCGGCTGACAGGTCAGGTCGCCGGTCTCGCTGCTGCCGATCTTCACGCGGATGGGTCCGTACGGCGTCTCGACCGTCTCGTGTCGCCGCAGCAGCTTTCGGCGCCGGCACGGACGGCGGCGGATGCCCAGCGTCGTCGTTTCGGAGAATAGTATAGCCTCCATGCGGGGCACGTCGTCGTCGGAACACAAAACGCACAGCATCCAGGCCGGGCGCGACTTCTTCATCGTGATCGGCGCCGCCCAGGCGTCGTGGCATCCGGCGGCGATGAGCTTCTCCAGCGTCGCGCCGATGATCTGCCCGCTGCAGTCGTCGATGTTGGCGGCCAACTCCGTCAGCGAGTCGACTTGCCCGTCGGCGTCGCGGCGGCCGACGAACACCCTCAGCAGGTTCGCCACCGCTCCATGTTCTCGCGTTCCGGCGCCGTATCCGACCGCCTCGACGCGCATCGCGGGCATGGCGGCGCTGCGGGCCAGGGTGGTGAAGATCGCCGCCGCCGTCGGAGTGGTCATCTCGACGCCGGTCTCCTCGCGCGTCACCGCGAAGCCCTTGAGCAGCGCCGCGGTGGCCGGAGCGGGCACGGGCAAAATGCCGTGCTCGCACTCGACGGTTCCGCTGCCCAGCGGCAGCGGCCCACAGACCAGCTCGTCGATGTCCAGCGTCTCCAGCGCCAGGCACGCCCCGACGATGTCGGCAATGCTGTCGATAGCGCCGACTTCGTGAAAGTGAACGTGCTCGGGCTGCGTCTTGTGGATCGTCGCCTCGGCGACGGCCAGGCGGTTGAAGATGTCGCAGGCTCGTGCGGCCGCCCGCGGGGGCAGGCACGCCTTGGCGATGAGGTTGAGGATGTCATCCAGGTGGCGATGGTGATGGTGCTCGTGGGCACAGACCTCGACGACAAATCGCGTGCCGCCGATACCCTTGCGGGTGACGGTCTCGAAGGAGACCTTCATCGGCAGGCCCAGGTCGGCCAGCCCGTGCGTCACCGCGTCGGCGTCGGCGCCGGCGTCTACCAGCGCCGCGACGATCATGTCGCCGCCGGCGCCGCTGAAGCAGTCAAAATACGCCAGTGTCATAGGCCCTTCCTTCCCGTCGCACAGGGGCCCAGAGTGTAGAGCGGCCGGTGGGGTTTTTCAAGGCCGTCCGGAAAAGAGGGTATCGGGAATTCTCCCACGCACGGTCGGAAGTTCTTTGACAGCCGCGCCTTGACGAAGTAGATTTTCTATCGACAAGTCCGGTCGCCGTGGCCGGGATCGACCTTTCTCAACGAGAGAACAATCATGGAATACGAAGGAAGCGTTCAGACCGGCGGTGGAGTCATGGGCATGCTGTGCGTGTGCTTCATGTGGCTGCTCTACCTGGCAGTCGCTGCGGTTGTGGTTATCGGCATGTGGAAGGCCTTCGTCAAGGCCAAGAAGCCCGGCTGGGCCGCCATCATCCCGATCTACAACATCATCGTCATTCTGGAGATGGTCGGGCGACCGGTATGGTGGGTGGTTCTATTCCTGGTGCCGTGCGTGAACATCGTCATGTCGTTCATCGTCATGATCGACGTGGCCAAGAGCTTCGCCCAGAGCGCTGGCTTCGGCGTGGGTCTGGCCCTGCTGGGTCCGATCTTCTGGCCGATCCTGGGCTTCGGCAAGGCCCAGTATGTGGGTCCGGCCGTTCCGCCGACGGCGCCGCCGGCGGTCTGATGTTTTGTGTATGTTGAATCCCGCGCGCCGCATCCTCTCCGGATGCGGCGCGCGGAGTCTATTGCCCCAAGGCCATCGCGATGAAACTTGCTTGGGTCCCAGCCCGGCGCGTCGCGCCTCATAACAAGGCTGCCGTCGTGGTTGTGGCTGTCTGGGGCGTCCTGCTGCTCGCGCTGGAGCCTGTCGGAAGATTTTTTCAGATCGACACCACCATCTGCCTGCTCAGGCGACTGACCGGGCTGCCCTGTCCCGCCTGCGGCGGCACGCGGTGCTTCCTGTGCCTGCTCCAGGGCGACATCCTTGCGGCTGTGGCGTATAATCCGCTGGCGGCGGTCGCCTGCGCGTTGGCGGCAGCGGTCCTGGGGATGCGCCTGATCATGCGGCGGCAGGTGCAAGTTCAACTGCGTCCGCGTGAACGCCTGGCGGCGGTGTTGGTTCTTGTGGCGGCCGTCCTGGCCAACTGGGCCTATCTGATCTACTGCCATTAGAGAGAGTCTCATGGGCAAATGGTTTTGCATCGTCAATGGGCAGCAGTACGGACCGATCGATCTGGAACTTCTGCGGCAGTGGATCGCCCAGGGGCGCGTTCGTCCCGGCGACGCGGTCTGGACGGAAGGAATGGCTCAATGGGCGCCGGCGTCATCGCTGCCGCAGTTTGCCGATATCGCTGCCGCTGCGCCTCGGCTGGGCCCAGAATCCAGAAGGGTCCTGCCGGCCTCGCCCGGCGGAACCGGCGGGGCCACGCCTAACGCCGAACTCACCGCCCGCGCGCGAGCCATCCTCAAGGGGCGCTGGTGGCCGGCGATCGGATTCTGCCTGCTTTGGATCCTTCTAAGCTACCTCGCTGCAATCGTACCGTTTGGCCAGTTGATCCTTCTGGGTCCGTTGACGCTGGGCGGGGTGATCTACTTCCTGACGCTCGTCCGCGGCGGTTCGGTGCGAGTCGGGATGCTCTTCGACGGGTTTTCCCGCTTTGGCGAGTCGATGGTGGCGTACCTGCTGTACAGCCTGGCCATGCTGGCATGCATGGTGCCGATGTTCCTGGCGATGATCATGATGATGGCCGGCCTGGCTATTGCGGCAGGGCAGGGCAGCGACGCTTCCGTGATTGGCGCGATTCTTGTCTTCCTTCTGGTCCTGTTGATTCTGATCGCCTGCATCGTCGCGACATGGATCGTCAGCCTGATGTTCGCGATGACGTTCTTCCTGCTTGCCGACAACCCAGGGATGGGCGCCATCGACGCGCTCAAGGCCAGCCGCGCCATGATGCAAGGCTACAAGGGCAAGCTCTTCTGTCTGTACCTGCGCATGATGGGATGGGCATTGCTGGCTTATCTGGCGGCCTTGCCCACGCTGGGCCTGAGCCTGATCGCGGCGGTGCTTTTCCTGTCCCCGTACGGCGCGACCATGTTCGCGCTGTTCTATGAGGACTTGAAGGCCGCTCCGGCTAGGATGACGGTGTGATCGCCGCCGCTTGCGGTTTGGCAGTTGTGCATCGAAATCGCGAACCGGGAGTGCGCGTGACTTGCAGTCCCTTTGAGTGTTGAAGGACTGGCGTTCCCACGCCTTGCACAGGAGTTTGCACAATGACCCGATTGCTCTGCTCCGCGATGGTCATCGCTCTGATGGTCTGCCCCGCTCTGGCCGACGCCCCCGTCGCGGTCAGCGGCAAAGTCACGCTCGACGCCAAGCCGCTGGCGGGCGTGCGCGTCACCGACGGGGTGAACTTCGCCGTCAGCGCCGCCGACGGGTCGTACAGCCTGACCATCGCCGACGATTACATGATCCCGTACCGTCCCGCCCGGACCGTCAGCGTCTGCTGGCCGAGCAACACGTGGCCGGCGGGCAAATGGTGGTACCGCCTCAGCGAAGTGACCGACGCCAAGGCCGTGAACTTCGCCCTGCGGGCCGACGAACAGAAGCTGCCCTTTGTGTTCCTGCACATCAGCGACGACCACGGCAGCGGCAAGATGCTTTCCGAGCACTACACCCATGACGCGGCGGCCGCCAAGCCCCACGCCAAGTTCATCTTCAACACCGGCGACATGGGCTACGCCACGCCGCAAGGCGCCGAGGAGATGTTCCGCAGCATCGACGGCCACGCCAAGGCGTTCCCGCTGCCGATGTTCTTCTCGCCGGGCAACCACGACTTTGTCGGCGAAGACGAGAAGACCAAGATGACCTCGCACCCGCTGGCGGGGTGGGGGGCGTACACGAAGTACTGCGGGCCGACGCGGTGGTCGTTCGACTACGCCGGCGTACACTTCGTCTCGATCGACTACATGGAGAAGGTTGCGCCGCCCAAGAACTACACCGACATGATCCCGAAGATCGGCGTGCAGTTCCTCGAGAAGGACCTGGCGGCGATGCCCAAGGACCGTCGCGTCGTCCTGCTGGTGCATTGCTACGACGCTCCGGCCGAGTTCTTCAGGGCCCTGCACAAGTACCGCGTCGACCAGGTCTGCGCCGGGCACACGCACGTGCCGCTGTTTGCCAAACTCGCCGGCGTGCCGTCGTTCACCAACTACGGCATCGCCAACGGCATCGTGACCGAGACCGCCATCGACATGGTCGAGCGGCGCCCGATGACCTACGGTAACAGCTCGCTGCTGGGATACTTCAAGAGCGTGACGGCGGCGGCGATGGAGAAACGCCGCCTCAAGCAGCTTGTGGCACAGCCTTTCCAGGCTGTGGAGACACAGGCTGGAAAGCCTGTGCCACTAACCGCTGCCGCGGGGCTCGATTCCTGTGAGATCGTCGTGCAGATCGATCCGCTGTCGGCCAGGAAGGTCGGCCTGCGCGTCGGCGAGAAAGACGCCATCGAAATCACATTCGACGGCGCGGCCGTCAGCGTTGCCGGCGCCCCGGTGCCCTTTAAGCTCGCCTCCGGCGACAAGCTCCCGCCGATGAAGATTGCTCCCAGCAAGACGCTCGAGTGGCACATCCTCATCGATAAGGACCGCCTGAGCATCCTGGGCAACAACCTCTACCGCATGACCAAGCCCGTCAAGGTAGACCAGCCCGGCAAAGTCTCCGTGCTCGCCGAGGGCGGCAAGGCCGCATTCAAAAAGGTGGAGGTCTGGGAGCTCAAGACAATAGCCAACCCCGCCAGCCGTGGCCTGCACCACTTCGCCCCGCCGGCCTGGACATGGGGCGTCAGCCAGCACACGCAGGCCGCCCTGGACGACAAGTCGCCCACAGCCGCCGAAATCCTCAAACGCTACAACGAAGAAGGCGTCGTCAACTACGACGCCGAGTAACCAGTAACCCGGCGCGGCTCTATGGAGTGCGGCAGCCTTAGCTGCCGCTTTAAGAGTTTTCCTTCAGTGCGCGGGTGGCATGGCGACACGCATCACCCTGTCCTCACGGCATGGACTGGGTGTACAGCACATCACGAACCGAAAGTGAATTCCCCCTGTCTCTGAGCCGATATGCCTTTTGGGTGGGAAAGGGAAATCTATGGGCGACCAAACCTGTAGCGGCAACACCTGCGGCACCTGCGCATTCTGGCGCGGGCAACGAGCATTCAAGAACACCGGCGAGATCATGTCTGTGACCCACAGCGCCGCCGGCACATGCACCGAACGCTGGAGGGGCTTTGCCCGCCGCCGCAGCGACACCTGCTCGCAGTGGCAGCAGTCCAGCGCGCCGGCTGAACAACGGGCGGCCTGACGCGGGCAGCGATCGGGGCGCTGCTATCGGGAATATTTTTCGTAGACCTTTTTGAACCGCCCGCCGTCGTAGTATCCGCCAACCAAGCCGCTGTTCTCGGGATTTTTCCACCAGAGCCTGAGCTTGCGGATCTGCTCCTGGCGCTGCTCCGGCAGGGCGTCGGGGTGGTAGTTAAGCTTGATACGCAGGATTGTAGCGGCCGCCCCCGCCGCGGCGCGGCGGACGGCGGCATCCGGGTCGTCCATCGCCCCAAAGAGATCTTCCATTGTCCGCCACGTCCGGGTGTGTCCCAGGGTGGTGGCGGCCGAGGCTCGCACAGCGGGGGCCTGGTCGCGATGCAGGGCGTGTACCAGCGCCTGGATGGGCGGGTCCTTGGGGTCCTTGGGTTGGTCGGCGGGGATGGCCGTGTTCAAAGCGGTCGCGCTCCAGGCCCGCACCTCGTCGCGAGGTTCGACGGTGGGGTCCAGCAGGCGTGTCAGCACCGGCGCCGCCTGGGGGCCAAACTGGCGCCCCAAAGACCGCACATAGCTCTGGGCCTCGCTCGTTGGCTGATCGCGCACGATCCGAACGACTGTATCGTAGTCTTTTCTCTGGATGGCGCGGCGAGCGTCGGTCAGGTCGGCCTGGGCGGGTCCCAAGGCGTTGAAGAGGCGCCATCCTCCCGCTACGACGCACAGGGCGACGCCGCTGATCGTGATAATTCTGGTGCGTTTCGTCAGAGCCATGGGATCTCTCAGGGCATCCAGAAGCGGTTGCGCAGGTCTTCGTACTGGGGGTCAATGTCAGCCGGCGCCATCGACCGCACCGAACCGTCCACCAGCAGCGCGTTGACGCGCCCGCGGTGGCGGGCGAAGTCCGCCTGTCCGTCGCCGTCAGCGTCCCACGCCGGGGCCGTCCAGTCATCTTCTTCGGGCTTGACGATCGTGTCGCCGTAGTCCATCGCGAAGATCTGCTCCTGGCGCGACATCGACCCAGCCCCCGAGTTCATGCCGTAGTTGGTGCAGTTGAACCCGCTTTGCGCGCCGCCGCCGGCGCCGCCCGAGCCTTCATCCCCACCCGAGCCGCCGCCCAACAGAATCCAGTCGTCGCGGCCGTTGCAGGCGCTCTCCCAGTTCGGGTAGTTCGGGCAGAGCTGGCTCATCTGGCACTTGGCGTTGATCAGCAGCGGGCCCGGACCGCACGTCAGGTCGCCGATGGTCTGACCGGGCTGGGGCACCGGGTAGATCCGCGTCTCGCTGACCCACAGGCCGTGGAGCATGCTCATCGAGAACGCCGAGCCCGAGATCAACTGCGTCGTGCCCTTGCTGGTGACGACCGTCTCGTTGGCCTGGCTGATCAGCGTCAGCAGATGTCCCGGCGCCGAGGCGGCTTCCCAGTGCGTCCAGAGCTTCTCGCCTCCGGCGGCGGGCTCGGTCTTCATAAAGTAGCTGCAGTATCGACCGGCAAACCAGCCGACGTTGACGGCCCAATACGACACGCCCGTGCCGTCGGGTTCGTAGATGTAGGAGGGCGGGCCCCAGCGGTTCAGATCGGTGTACCAGACGAACCAGAACGCTTCCGGATCGCCCAGATGGCGCCGCGGAGTCTGCCCGCCGTAGCTGTCGCCCGCCGTGATCGTGTCGCGCTGACGCTGCGAGAAGTGGATGATCCACGGGCTGTCGTCATCCAGCGGCACCCCGCCGATGGGCCAGCCGGCGTAGTCGCTCGAATACCACACGCCCCAGCCGCCGAAGACCTTGCACAGCACGTATTGTGCGGCGATGCCCGGCCCGCCCGGCACCGGGTCGGCGGGAGGATCTTCCTCGCTGCTTTGGGACACTGGCACCGGACCGTCAGGGCACAGGAACACCTTGGCCGCGTTGTCGACCTTGGGAAACAGCGTGACCTGCCAGTTGACCGTGCTGATCTGGCCGTTGGTCTTGCCCTCCTGCCGCGCCAGGGCGGCCGCGCTGCCGATGCTGCGAAGCTGCCCCGCGCAGATCGTCTCGTTGACGCGCCCCAGAAGGCTGCGCCCGGACGGAACCAGCAGCGTTACAAGAACCGCCAGCACCGCGATAACGATCAGCAGCTCCGTTAATGTGAAGGCCCTGCTTCTCATTCTGCCTTGCCCTGGAGACTCCTTGACAACAGTTGCTGCGATGGTATGAGAGGCCAAAGGTCATCTATCATATCCATCAGGAATTATTACCACAGTCATCTGGCAAAACAAGGCGGACCTTCGCCCATCGGCCATTGGGGGCTTGGCTGCAATGGAAACGGGCGGCCGCTCCCCAGGCACGCCGCCCGTTGCCGCATCGACAGGCCGTCCTTGAGCGGACGGTCGCTTAGTTGTTGCGTCGTCTCTTCATCAGCGCCGCCAAGGAACCCAGCGCCAGCAGGCTCATCGTCGCCGGCTCGGGGATGGGCGAGATATTCAGGCGGACGTTGTCAAAGTGGTATCCGGCCGAGGGGTATCCGTTTAACCCGTCGTTGTCGTGGAGGACGACGATCAGGTTCTTGCCGATGAGCGAGGGGTCGAGGCCGGTCGTGTCGACGACAAGCGTCGTGTCGACGAACGTGCCTGCGGGAACGCTGGAGGGAGTGATCCACTGCGTCCCCAGACGCGTGCTGTTGGCGTCGTTGCCGGCAGAGAGGTAGATGTCCCACTGCGTCAGGTCGAACGGGAGATTGGCCGGACGCCCGGTCGCCACCGTCAGGGTGTAGATCATGTCGGCCTGCACGGTCACCCCGTCAACCTTCTGCCAGATTCGCCCGCCGAAGGTCGAGCCGCCGACCATGGTGGTGGTTCCGCCGGCCGGGGCAGGCAGCGAGCCGGAACTGGCGCCGGGGAATTCCGCGTCGGTCGGCTGGGCTGTCCAACCGCTGCCCCACACCGTCCAGCCGGTGCTGCCGGACTCGAAGCCGGGGTTGTTGATCGTGATGGGTGCGGCAACGGTCGCCCCGGCAAGAACCAGAACCGCTCCCGCAAAAGCGAATACGTGTTTCATAATGAGGTTCTCCGTATATGAGCCCTGACGGCTTCTGATGCGGCAAGCAGAACGGTTCCACCCGGCAACGCGATCAGATGCTTACAGAGGCAGCGCGAAACGAACTCAAAATCTCTAGGCCCGTGAAATGCCCGCCTCCGTCTCTGCTCGCCCAGACCGCCGTGACGGCGGTCTGCTCCTTGGCAAAAGAACGGGGCATCGAGGCCAACTAAGCGGGCAGTTTACACGCGTTTTGCTTTTTGTCAATCCGGAATCTTAACACCAATAACGGGGTTTTTGTGCGAAGCCTCGGGTATACTGCCCCGCCATGAAGAAGTCCGCCGCCCAACCGGTTCGTGTGCTTTTGATTAACGTCGAGGAGACTCGCCCCGAGGCCGCCGGCGTGGTCGCCTACGGGAAGTCCGCGGGATGGATCACGCTGCTGACGCGCTGGTATGAAGACCAGAACCCCCGTGAGGTCGTGGGGTGGTGGGACGTGCAGGGCGTCGTCGGCACGCTGGGCAGCGCCGGATCAAGCTGGCGGCGCTGCGGTATTGCGACCGTCAGCCTCAACTATATCGATCAAGACCTGGCGTTGCCCCTGGTGCTGCCGGACTGGGAGTCGCTGGGGCGCCAGGCGGCAGAGCATTTTATCCAGCGCCACTTCGAGCACCTGGCATACTGCTGGTTGGGCGACGACTGGTCGCTTAACGCTCAGCGCAAGGGGTTTTCGCGGGCGGCCCGCGCGGCGGGAAAGTGCCTGCACATCCTGGACTGGACGACCAATCCGCATCGCGGCGGCGGCATGCGTGAGCTGCGGCGATGGCTCGGGCGGGAGTTGCCCGCCTTGCCCAAGCCGCTGGGCCTGTGGGTCGACAGCGATTGGACTGCCGTCGAAGCCATCGAAGCCTGTCACGAGGCCGGACTGATGGTGCCCGAGCAGGTGGCGGTGCTGGGGGCCTACAACATCGAAGCCCCTTGCGAAGGCGCCCCGGTGCCGCTGTCCAGCGCCGACCCGGACATGTTCGCCGTCGGGTATGAGGCGGCGCGGCTGCTCGATCGCCGGATGCAGGGCCGCCCCGCGCCCCGAAAACCCGTGCTGGTCAAGCCCAAGGGCGTCGTCATGCGCCAGAGCACCAATGTCCAGGCCGTGGGTGACCCGCAGGTGGCCAAGGCCCTGCGGTTCATCTGGGCCAACTATGCCGACCCCCGCATCGGCGTGCCGCAGGTGGTGAGCGCCACCGACACATCCAAGACCGCCCTGGCGGCGGGATTTCGCCACCATCTCAATTGCCCCATTGGCGAATACCTGCGCAACGTCCGCTTTGCCAAAGCGCGCGAACTGCTGGCGCAGACGACGATGACCGTGCAGGATATCGCCCGTCAGTGCGGCTACGGCAACGCCGAGCGCCTTCGCGATACGCTGATCCGCCAGACCGGCAGCAACCCCCGCGCCTGGCGAAAGAAACACCGCCAGAAGGCCCTGATAGCTTCAGACATCCCGAACCACGCCGGCGCGTAGGCTTCATGCGCATTTCACGCTGTTGTCGAAGCGTCGCGCCGTGATCAGCGGACACTTCTCTGGGGCACAATCTTTCGCGGCCTCAGAATGGCTTAATGTCTCGAAAGTTACCTTCAGGGCGGTTTCGGGGGCTTTCGAAAGGAACCGTCCGTGACTTTCGTTTTCAACAGAACGTTTGGCACCGTGCTGGCATGCGGGTTGGCGGCTTTGGTGGGCGGTTGGAGAGTGGGACTCGCCAAGATCGAGAGTCATGAAGCGTATGTTGCCGTCACGGCGCGGAGCATGGCCGAAGCCGTGGCATCCCTGCACAAGGGCAACACTAGCTGGGCCGTGGCGGCAATGATCGCCGCGGCGGTCCTGGGCAAAATTGGCTTCTTCACCCGCCAGGACCTCTGGGATGGCCGCCATGATGAAGCGATCATCTCCCGCCAGGCCGCGGCAGCCATCGCGCCGGACGCCCGGGTGGCCGGATGGGACGCGGTCGAAGGCATAGTGTTGTACTACTTCGGCCGACCGGTGCCCGACGCCCAGGCGCTCAAGCAGACCTGGGTGAGACGATATGGCCAAGACCCGGGGACGCGGCGCTGGCAGCAATGGCTGAACGAGTCCGATCCGCCGCTGTGGCTGTTCGCTCACCAGAAGTCTGTACCGCAGTTGCAGGCGATGGGCTTTGCGCCCGCGGCCGGAATCAACTACGATCCCGATTCCAAAGAAGACATTGTGATCATGCGCCGGCCGGAGCGGAACTCCGCGCCGGACCGCTAAGCTGAAGACTGCATGAACCGCAGAGACCGCAGAGCACGCAGAGAAGCACGTGGTTGACAACGGGCGGCCGGTGTTAGCGGTCGCCCGTTGAAAACTAATCCTCATTACCAGATCGCGATTACTTCTTCCGCCGAATCAGGGCCGTCAGGCCGCCCAGGACCAGCAGGCTCATGGTCGCCGGTTCGGGGAGAAGGATTCCTTCGATCACCTGGACCTCGGAGATGGCCAGAACGTTGCGGTCGATGCTCGCTCCGGTCAGATAGCTCTTGCCGTCCAGGTAAATCGAACTGGCCAGAATCGGTGTTGCGAGGTCGAACGTCCAGGTCGGCCGAACGCCGCTGTGGTCTTCGTTGACGATCTCGCTGCTGTCGATGACCTCTTGCAGCAGCATCGTGTCGGTGCTGTCGAAGAGCATCACCGTCGCGTTGATCATGCGCGCGGCGTATCCGGTCCGACCGTAGATCTTGATCTGGGAGACCGGCGTATCGTCCACCCAATCGATTTTCCACCACGGCGCGGTATTGGCATCGCCCCAGTGGTCATAACTGTTGGTCAGGTTGCCGTCGGTGAGGTTGTTGGGGTTGCCGTTCTGGGTCCACACGCCGTAGGTGATGTTGGGAGCGGCGGCTCCGGTCGTAATCCCGGCAACAATGTTCTCGCCCACGGCCGCCTGGGCTGCCCCCGCCAACAGCAAGACGCTCGCGATAGTGATGATCGAGACGAGTCTCATGTGCATTCCTTTCTTTGGGGGAACCTCAACGTTTGCGTCGGATCAGCGCCGCCAGGGAGCCGATGGCCAGCAGGCTCATCGTCGCCGGCTCGGGGATTTCGCCGGTAGCCCGGACGATCGTCCAGGTCCCGTCGTTGACGATCTCGTAGGGGGCGCCGGTGATGACCAGGCGTCCATCAGTGACCATGTCTGTCAGCGTGTCCGTCGTATCGAGCATCTTGAAGATCCAGTCACCGCTGGCGGAACCGGAATCAAAATTCAGTTCGACGAGCCCGCCTGTCTGAACCGCCCATCTCAACGCGCGCCAGTAAGGGTCATCATAGGGGGCATAGGTGACGCCGGTGGTGACGCCGGCGCCCTGGGTGATGCGCACCATGCCGCCGTTGCGGACGTCGAAGTAGAAACCGGAAGAGGTGACATAGCCGGGATCCACCGTCACCAGCCCGTGGTAGTCTGCCACGATACCAGCCTCGACGTTGCCGCCCACGGAACCCAGGGCCATGGTGCAGCCATCATAGACGTAGGCGCGGTTGATATAGTCGTCGCCATCCAGCGCGATGCTGGTGCCGCCGCCGACGTTGATGTGTTCGGTCGGCACGAGAATACGGCCGCTGTTGACGATGCTGCCGCCGTTGAAGTTCAGACCGCCGTCGACGGTCAGATCATTGCCGTTAAGGTCCACGACCCCGCCGCCATTGACGTTCCACCACTGTTCCACATTCAGGCTTTTCTGCAGCGTCAAGCTTCCATTATCGACCGCCCCATAGCCTGCCAGGCCGCTGGCCGCGGAATCATGGACCACATTCTCGCCGCTGATCCAGACCCCATCGTTGGTGCCCGGAACGCCGGCGTTATTCCAGGTAGCCGCAAGAGACCAGTCACCGTCTTGAGACCCATAATAGTCTCCCGCATGTGCAGCGCCGGCCAACAGCAAACAGACACTTACCGCCACCATGTACATTGTGCTTCTCATCGTCATCTCCTCTACGTTTTTATTTCAAAGGAACCGTTTGATGCAGCCAAATGTATAGTCTTGGTTGATCCAGCCGATATGCCCGCCTCCGTCCTCTGCAACCCAGCCCTTCAGTGACGAACGGCTTCTCCTGGGTAATGAACGGGGCAACTAGCCAGAAACCAGATGGTACCACGGATGGTCCATTATTCAAGCTATTTCAGTAAGACATTTTGCCGCCTTCGCAATCCCTGCGGAAGCTTCGAGGCATTCCAGGCAACGCTCTCCATACAACGCCGCACTTGTCGGCGGTACAATAGGCGGCGATGAATCTGGACTTTGACATCGTGGTGGTGGGGGGCGGGCATGCGGGGATCGAGGCCGCACGCGCGGCGGCGAGTCTGGGGATGGCTACGGCGCTGGTGACGCTGTCGCGAGAGACGATTGGGCAGATGTCGTGCAACCCGGCCATCGGCGGCGTGGGCAAGGGGCAGATCGTCCGCGAGATCGACGCGATGGGGGGGCTGATGGGTCTGGCGGCCGACGCTACCGGCATTCAGTTCCGCATGCTTAACCGGTCGAAGGGCTCGGCGGTGTGGGGCCCTCGCTGCCAGGTAGACCGCCACGCGTACGCGGCGTGGATGCAGCGGGCGCTGGGGGCTGTGCCGGGGCTTACCATAATTGAAGACGAGGCGGTGGAGGTGCTGACGGAGGGCGCGGCGTGCGGGGCAGCGCGATGTGGAGACACGCACAACGGAGTTGTGCGTGGCACCCCCGAGGAGCATCGCGCCGGCGGGCGAGTGTGCGGGCTGCGTCTGGCGGGCGCGGGGGAGATCTCATGCAAAGCCGCCGTCATCACGACCGGGACGTTCCTCAACGGGCTGATGCACCTGGGCGAGAAGACCTGGGCGGGCGGGCGGTACGACGAGCCGGCGTCGTCGGCGCTGAGCGAGAGCCTGCGCGGGCTGGGGCTGTCTCTGGAGCGGCTCAAGACCGGCACCTGCCCGCGGCTGGACGGGCGGACCATCGACTATTCCGCCTGCGGGCGCCAGGACGGCGACGCGAGGCCGGCGCCGTTTTCATTCCTGACGCCCCAGATCGCGACCGAGCAGATTCCCTGCTGGATCACATTTACGACGCCGGCTGTGCATCAGATCATCCGCGAGAACCTGCACCGCGCGCCGATGTTCACGGGGCAGATCCAATCGGTGGGTCCGCGGTACTGCCCGTCGCTGGAGACGAAGATCGATCGCTTCGCCGACAAGGACCGCCACCAGATCTTCCTGGAGCCCGAGGGGCGCGATACTGAATGGATCTACTGCAACGGCATCGCGACGTCGCTGCCTGCCGACGTGCAGGAGGCGATCATCCGTGGAATTCCAGGGCTTGAGCAGGCGAAAATCATCCGCTACGGATACGCCATCGAGTACGACTACGCCCCGCCGACGCAGCTTGCGCCCACGCTCGAGACCAAGCGGGTTGGCGGATTGTTCCTGGCCGGGCAGATCAACGGCACCACCGGCTATGAAGAGGCCGCCGGTCAGGGGCTCGTCGCGGGGGTCAACGCCTCGGCCGCCATCGCGGGTCGGCCGCCGCTGGTGCTTCGTCGCGACGAAGCGTACATCGGCGTGATGATCGACGACCTGGTCACGCGGGGGATTACCGAACCATACCGCATGTTCACCAGCCGCGCCGAGTGCCGCCTGAGCCTTCGGGCCGACAACGCCGACCGGCGCCTGACGCCGCTGGGCCGCGCCGCCGGCGTGGTCGACGACGCACGGTGGCAGGCGTTCATATCTTCGCGGCAGGCGTTTGAAGAGGCCCGGGGGCTGCTGGAGAGCGTTCGGATCGCGGGCAAGACGGCCGCGGAACTGCTGCGGCGCCCGGAGGTGGGTCTGGCGGAGGTGTTGGCGGGTCTGGAGGGTGCGCCGCGCGAGCGACTGGCGGCGCTGCTGGAGGCGCACGCGGCTGTGGTCGAGTCGCTGACGGTCGATCTGCGATACGCGGGGTATCTGCAGCGGCAGGAGCGGGCACTGGAGCACATGAAGGACCTCGACAGCAAGCTCATCCCCGAGGCCTTCGACTACGACCAGGCCTCGCATCTGCGGTTCGAGGCGCGAGAGAAGTTGCGGGCCCTTCGCCCGCGTTCGCTCGGCCAGGCGATGCGGATCAGCGGGATCACGCCCGCCGACATCGCCGTGCTGGGGATCCACATCGCCAAGGCCCGCGCCGCCGGCGGCGGATAGATAGCCGCTGAGGTCGCTGAGGACGCTGAGGATGTAGAAGATAAAACAACCTCTTCCCTCAGCGACCTCAGCGACCTCAGCGGGTTATTCTCGATCATTTGCTGATCGTGACCGCGTCGATCGTGAAGTATCCCAGCGTGCCGATGAGACCGAAGAAGTCTTCGGGATTGCCGTCGCTTTCGGCCAACGTGATGTGCCGCGTGTCGAACCCATCCAGCGCCGCGTCCATACCGATCCATTTGCCGTCGACAAGCACGCAGAACCAGGCGTGCGGGGCGAAGACGTCTCGCATCTTGCCCATGACCGGCATGTAGCCAAGCCCCACGGCCACTCGCGCGGGGATCCCGCTGGCGCGGCACAGGGCCGCGGCCAGAACCGCGTGCTCGGTGCAGTCGCCCTGGCGGCTGTCGACGACCTCGGCGGCCGTGGCGTACCCGACGGAAAGATCCTTCTTCTTGATGTACGCCCGAACGTACTGCTCGATATTTCGAGCGGCGGAGGCGGCGTCGCCGGCCTTGCCGACGGCTTTGCGGGCCAGGGCTTTAACCTTGGGCTCGTTGCACTGGAGATACTCGGTGGGCTTGAGGGCATCGAGGGCGGCCTGGTCGGTTCCGCGGTAGGGCATGGCGCCGCCCTTGACGACCCGCAGCGGTCGGACGGTTACGGTGACCGCGCCGTCGCCGGTCTTGACGCTCTGGTTATCGGTGGCGGGCACCTTCAGTTTGGCCTCGGGGCTTGAGGCCTTGAGGCGGTAGCTGACGGCTGAGACCTTGGCGGCTTTGTCCAGCGGCACGGGACTGGTCAGGGCCAGCTTGGCCATGAAGTCGACGGTCTGATTCTTGCTCAGGGCGAAGGCCTTGTCGCAGGCGACCATCTGGACGTTCATGCCGATCATCGGCATGACGCTCTTGAGGGTGTTGAAGTCGTCATCGACGTAGTTGGTCGCCGTCACGGTGCTGCCGGCGGCGGTGAGGGTGGCGGTGACTTTCGTCAGCGTCACGACGCGCCCGAGCAGGTCGACCGGTTCTCGGTCGCCGACGACGATCTGCGTCGGCGTGACGCTCTGCATCGTCGGGTCGAACGCGGCGATGGTGTAGGTCGTGCCCTTGGCCAGTCCGTGCTTGACCATCGTGAGCCTTTGCCCCTCGGCCAGCACCGCTCCATTTGGCCAGGCGAAGGTGCGGCTTTGCGTGGAGGGCGGCTGACCGGTGGTGACGATGGCGCGGCCGTTCCTGTCAATCATGCCATGCACGGACTGGGTTCCGAGCTTGCCCAGCGACTTGCCGGCCTGTCCCATCTCCATCGTGGCGACGAAGGAGATCGGGCGCCCGGCGGTGGTTTCGACGCAGGAGACGGTCTGTGTGATCGTCAGCGAGGTACCCATGCGGCTGATGGTCATGTTGGTCAGCGTTCGCGACTCGACGTTTCCGTTCTCGACGATTCGCTGTGATTGAACGTGCCCGATCTTCTGACCGTCCAGCAGCACGGCCATGTATTCGACCGAGCCCTTGTCGGCGGGTTTGGTAGCCTGGGCGAGGGCGGGGCTGCCCAGCAGCAGCAGTGCGGCGGCCAGTGCAATCGTGCGTTTGGTCATGTTGATCTCGCTTTCAAAACAACGGAACATCTACCTATGTCGGCTGGTAATACCGATCCAGCACTGCGTTCCAGTCTGTGGTGCTTTTGACCGCGACGAACGCCACTCGCAGTTCGCGGGCGTGTGGGTGGTTCCGGGCGTACTTGATGCCGAACTTGCGCATGATCTTGGGCCCCCGCACCGCCCCGTGCAGGTCGCACGCCAGGGCGTGGTGCTCTTCCATGATAGTCCGCTGCTCGGCCAGGCTGGGGCGATAAGGCTCGCGACCGGCTGCCAGGTCGGCGAACTGGCGGAAGAACCAGGGGTTGCCCAGAGCCCCGCGCGCCGCGGCGACGGCGTCGACGCCGGTCTGCTCGATCATCCGCAGAGCCGCGGCGGGGCTGGTCGCGTCCCCCGAGCCGATCACCACGCGGTCGGGGAAGGCGGCTTTGACCTGCGCGAGAAACTCCCAGTCGGCAGCGCCGCTGTAGAGCGCCTCGACGCTGCGGGCGTGTACGCAGATAGCCGCCACGCCCAGATCGAACGCGCCGCGGGCGATCTGCCAGAACGCCTCGCGGTCGCTGGCGTCGCGGGAGTAGCTCGACCGCAGCTTGAGCGTCAGCGGCTGAGGCGCCGCCCCCTTGACGCGGCGGATGATCTCGAGCACCTGCTCGGGGCGTTTCATCAGGAACCCGCCGCGCTTGCGGCGGATGGCCTTGCGGACCGGGCAGGCGAAGTTCAGGTCGATCACCTGGTACTCCTCCGGGGCGAGGCTGGCCGCGGCTTCGGCCATCACCTCCGGGTCGCTGCCCAGGAGCTGTCCAGCCAGCGGTTCGTCGTCGGGGGCGGTAGCGGCCAGGCGGTGTCGCAGCTTTCGCCCGGCCAGCAGGCTGCTGTCGAGCATGACCTCGGTGGCGCAGAAGGGCGAGCCGAGTTTGCGGCAGATGCGGCGGTACGCCAGGTCGGTGTATCCCGCCAGCGCCGCCAGCACGACCGGCAGTTCGATCCGAACCGGACCGATCGACACAGGGTTGAACGTTGCAAGAGGCATTCAATGAGTATAGACGATTGGTTTGCAGGGTGCCATGGCGGTCGTTTGGCATGATTGGCGCAGGCACGTTTGCATTGTCGTCTGATTGAGGTATGATAATAGGTCAGAACCAATAGCAGCGGAAATCTGTTCATGAAAATACGTTGCACGGAATGCAAGAAACGAATTGCCATCGACGAGGCCTTCGCCGGTGGCATCTGCCGATGCCCGTACTGCCGGGCCCTGGTGCCGGTGCCGGGAATGGTCGACACGACCAAGACGGTCGCCCGCCCGGCGGCGCCCGGCGCCCGGCCGGGAGCCCCAGGCTCGCGTCCGGCGGCGCCGGGGACCGGGGCGGCTGTGGCAGGCAGGAAGCCCGTGGCGGCGACAGCGGCGGGGGCTGTCGACGCGAGCGAGGTTCCCGAGGCCCAGCGCGTGTTGCTGCAGGGCGTCACCGCCATGGTCATGCTTGGCGCGCTGGTGGTGCTGCTGGGCTTTGGCGTCTGGATCGTCGTATCCATCGTCAACCCGCCGCCTCCGCCGCCGCCGCCGGGCGCCACTCCCGACAACTTGAACCCCTTCTTGCCCAAGAGCGCCCCCGCCGTGGCCGACGACGTGGCCATCAAGGCGCCGGTGGTCTACATCGTCGATGGCGCGGGCAGCATGTCGCTGGACTCGGCGCTGGTCTTTGCGTGCGACATGACTCGGGTCTCGATGCAGTCTCTCGACGGCGGGCAGTTCTCGATCGTAGCCTGTCAGGCCAAAGAAGATCTGGTCTTGCCCAATTCGCCGGTAAAGGCCGATAAGGCCGGCCTGGCCGCAGCGGGGATGTTCCTGGTCAGCATCGAGCCTAACGGCATGACCGACCTGGGAAGAGCGATGCAGAAGGCACTTTTCTTCAAGCCTCAGACCGTCGTCGTGCTGACGCGAAAAGGAAGCGAAACTCTCCAGCCCCTGACCGATACGATAAAGGCAGCGAAAGTCCGCATCGTGATCATCAGCATCTGCGCCACCGACTTCGAGGCCAAGAGCATGACGGAGTTTGCCAAGAGCGTCGCCGGCGTGTGCCGTGTCTTCGATCGCAGCACGTTATGGTCGCAGTTCGCCGAAGCGCGGGACAAGATGCAGAAGTGATCGCCGTCGTGGCATGGGCATCTCGCCCATGCTCCCTATAATCACGGGAGAGACGGCCACGCCACGCGAATTTCAACCGTTGCCTCTTGATCCTCGCGTCGCCAGAGGCTATGAAGAACCCCTTCGAAGGACTCCCCGGCCGCGGCCGGTACTAAAAAGGTGAGCCATGATCATCATCGGCGAGAAGATCAACGCGACGCGTAAAGCCATTGCGGCCGCCCTGGCCGCCAAGGACGAGAAGGCGATCATCGCCACCGCGCAGGAACAGGCGGCGGCGGGGGCCGACTACATCGACATCAACGGCGGCGACCCGCGCCCCGGCGCCGAAGCGGCGAACATGGCCTGGCTGGCCGACCTGGTGCAGGCCAATTGCGACCTGCCCCTGGCGATCGACTCGGCCGACCCGTCGGCGGTGAAGGTTGGCCTGGACAAGGCCAAGAAGAAGCCGATCCTCAACAGCATCTCGCTCGAGCAGCACCGCCTGGACGGGCTGCTGTCGCTGGCCGGCTCGTATGACTGCATGATCGTGGCGCTGCTGATGAGCGACGCGGGCACGCCCTGCGGCATCGACGACCGTCTCAAGAGCGCACAGGCGCTGATCGAGAAACTCACCGGCGTGGGCAAGAAAGTCGACGAGATCATCATCGACCCGTGCTTCCTGCCCGTCTCGGCCGACCAGACCGCCGGACGCATGGTGATCTCGGCGATCGAGGCGATCCACAAGGAATGGCCGACGGTTCACATCGGCGGCGGCTGCTCGAACATCAGCTTCGGTCTGCCCAAACGCAAGTTCGTGAACTTCGCCCTGCTCAGCCAGGCGATCTATCACGGCATGGATGCCGGCCTCATCGACCCGTGCATCGAGGGCATCATGCCGGCGATCTACGCCGCCGAAGCCGTCGCCGGCCGCGATGAATACTGCATGAACTACGTCATGAAACTGAAGTAGGCCTGTTGCCGATTGATTAAGCCGCTGAGGTCGCTGAGGACGCTGAGGTCGGAAAGAGATAAAACAACTTCTTTCCTCAGCGTCCTCAGCGACCTCAGCGGCTGATTTCATCCCCGTTCAAGTTCTTGACCCTCGTGTCCGTTGTGCAGCCTTGCTAATCGACGCCCAGCGCGGTATGGTGCCCCCGTTATGGCGCTGACCAAGAACCGCATCCTGAAGAATCTCCAGCAGATCCGCGAGAACATCGCCGACGCCTGCCGCACGGCGCGCCGAAGCGAGAAGGAAGTCTCCATCATCGCGGTGACCAAGAGCGCCGAACTTGACGGCATCAAGGCCCTGCTCGAAGCCGGCGTGACGGATCTGGCCGAAAGCCGGGCGCAAATTCTCGCCGAACGCGCCGAGGCTATCGACGCCTGGCTGGCCCGACGCCGCAGCAGCGAACCGCTGACGCCGCGATGGCACATGGTCGGCACGCTGCAGCGGAACAAGGTCCGAAAGGTCCTTCCCTTCGTGCAGGTCGTCCACTCGGTCGACTCGCTGCGACTGGCCGAAGAAATTAATGCCCGCGCCGAAAAGGACGAAAAGACCGTCGATATCCTCCTGCAGGTCAACTGCACCGAGGAACCGCAGAAATCCGGCTGCGCCGTCGGCGCCGCCCTGCACATGGCGGAACTGGCCGTCACGCTCAAGTCGCTGCGACTGGTGGGGCTGATGACCATCGGCCCGACCGAGGGAGGTCCCGCCGGCGCTCGGGCGGCCTTCGTGCGCCTGCGCGAACTCTTCGAAGAAATCCGCAGCCAGAAGATCGGCGGACCGGCCTTCAAGCATCTCTCGATGGGCATGAGCGACGATTATCCCCTCGCCATCGCCGAAGGCGCCACGATGCTCCGCATCGGCCGGGCGCTGTTCGCGCAGTAAGGATTTCCAATTTCCAATTTGGAATTTCCAATTTATAACAAAACGCTCAACTGCCTCTGTGCGCCGACGTTGTTCAATTGGAAATTGTAAATCGGAAATTGGAAATGGTCACAAGGTCAGCGCCTCGATGATGGCCCGGCAGAACGCCGGCAGGTCGTCGGGCTTGCGGGCCGTGATGAGCTTTCCGTCGACGACGCATTGTTCGTCGACCCAGCGGGCGCCGGCGTTGATCATGTCGAAGCGGATCGCCATGAAGCTCGTGGCCTGCTTGTCGCGCAGCGCGTCGGTGCAGCAGAGCATCCACCCGCCGTGGCAGATCGCCGCCAGCACGATGTCGGCCGCCACGCACTGCTGAATGAAGCGGACCATGCCTTCGTCGCGGCGCATGAAGTCTGGCGCCCATCCGCCGGGGACCACCACGGCGTCAAAGTCTCTGCCGCTGACCTGGGCGGCCGCCACGCGCGACGTACACGGATAGCCCAGCTTGGAGGGGTACGTGGCGTTTGCCTCGGGGGCGACGAACAGGACCTGGGCGCCTTCCTCGATAAAACGGTAGTACGGGTACCAGACCTCGATTTCCTGGTAGCCCTGGTCGATCATGATGGCGATGCGCTTGCCTTGAAGTTTCATGGGACGCTCCTTCATTCGCTATCCGTATAGTAAAGGGACAAACGACTCGCTTCAACTGTGCATAGGCTATTGTCACAGGCGATATTTTCCGATACAGTAGAGACGTTCCGGGGCCGTAGCTCAGTTGGAAGAGCGGCTGGTTCGCAATCAGCAGGTCAGGGGTTCGAGCCCCCTCGGCTCCACTATCGCTCCTGCCTTCGGGCAGGAGTTTTTTCATGGTCATGTGGCAATAGCGGGGGAGGCTTGCAGGCCTCGACGAGGCCTCATCGCCAATTCATCAATATTGCCCGCCGGTGCGGCACGCGGTCTGCCGAATGCGCCGGATTCGCCCAGGCATTGCTCCAAGCGGCAAAAACTTGAGTTTGACTTCGGTCCGGACCGATGTTAGTATGATGTTAGGGTGGATTATGAACATCGAAAAAATCCAGGAACCGATCCGCGTGGTCGCGGAGTTCTCCGGCGGACAGGCCAGCCCCGTGCGGTTTGTCTGGGGCCGGCGGACGTATGAAATCAAGGCCGTCAACGCCCGCTGGAGCGACCGAACCAGCGAAGGCTACACCCTGCACTATAGCGTGCAGGTCGGCCAGGAGACGTATTTCATCCACTTTGCCAGCAGCGAAATGCAGTGGTGGCTGGACCAGGTGGCGGTGGAGTGAGTGTCGATTTCGAATTTCCAATTTGGAATTTCCAATTGAACAACGGGCCGGCGCTGTAGCGGTTCAATCGGCATGCAAATTGGAAATTGAAAATTGGAAATTGTAAATGCTTCACAGTGAAGACAGCCTGATCGTCCACGTCGACATGGACGCGTTTTTCGCCTCCGTCGAGCAGTTGCTGATTCCCGTCCTGCGCGGGCGGCCGGTGATTGTCGGCAGCGGGTGCATCGCCTCGTGCTCGTACGAGGCGCGGGCGCGGGGGCTGCACGCGGGGATGGGCCTGTCCGAGGCCAAGCGGCTTTGCCCCCAGGCCGTCATCCTCAAGGGCGACTACCAGATCTACCGCTGCCTGGCCGACCAGGTCTGGGACGTCTGCCGCCGCTACACGTGCGGGCTCGAGACGTTCCTCGACGAAGCCTACGGCGACGCCGGCGGGCTCGGGCGGCTCTACGGCCGTCCCGACGAGCTCGGCCGCCGGTTGCAGCAGGAGGTGCATGAGCAGGTACACCTGCCGGTGTCGGTGGGGCTGGGCGAGAATCGCATGCTGGCCAAGCTGGCCTCGCACGCGGCCAAACCGCGCGGGGTGGTCTGGGTGGCCCCGGGCGAGGTGCAGGAGTTTTTGCGGAACCTGCCCGTGCGCAAGCTGCTGGGCGTGGGTCCCACGACGGGCGCCCGCCTGGCCGACATGAACATCCAGACGGTCGGGCAGCTCCAGGGGCTCTCGCGCGAGTTCCTGCGGGCGATGCTCGGTCAGCGCGGCGAGGTGCTTTACGAGCGCGCCCGCGGCCGCGATGCGCAGGCGCTTCAGCCGCAGGCGCGCCCGCGCAGCATCTCGCGCGAGACGACATTCCACAGCCCCACGTGCAATCGCGACCAGATCGCCGGGATGCTCTTCTACCTGACCGAACGGGCGATCCGCACCGCCCGCGGCGCGGGGCTGGCGGCCGGGGCCGTCGAGGTCTCCATCCGCTATGACGACTGGAGGGGCGACCGCCGCCAGCAGGTGCTGGCCGAGCCTTCGGCAGACGATGACGTTCTTTTCAACACCGTCAAGGGCCTGCTGGCGACCCTGTACAGCCGCCGCGTGTCGCTGCGGCACGTGAGAGTGGTGCTTTCGAAGTTTTCCCGCATTGATGAGGCGGGCAAACTGTTCGAGTCGTCGCAGGAGGCCCGCCGCCGCCAGCTCCATCAGACCATCGACGCCATCCGCGACCGCTACGGCCACGCTGCCGTCGTCAGCGGCAAGAGCATCGAGCTGCTGGGCAAGCTCGATCAGAACGACTACGGCTTCGTGCTGCGGACGCCGAGTCTGACGAAATGAAACAGCGGTGAGAGGTTAGAGGTGAGAGGTGAGAGAACAACAGAATAAGAGCCCCGAAGGGGCGTTCAGAATTTAGCCGGGGGCGTGAGCCCCCGGAACAAGGTCCAATTTACTCCAAGCCCCGCAGGGGCGGCAGGTTTCGGATGGAACCATGAAACCTGCCGCCTCTGCGAGGCGGGTGCAAAAAGCAACGCTTTCCGGAGGCTCACGCCTCCGGCTAAATCCTGGAGCCTCTTCGAGGCTCATTCGCGTCGGGCGACTTATGCGAAACGAAACAATCATCCCACTGCACGTGCGCAGCGGCTATTCGATGCTGCGCGGGACGGCGCTGCCGGGGGCGCTGGTGGCTGGCGCTGCGCGGCTGGGGCATGAACGGTTGGCGCTGACGGATGTGAACAGTCTGGCCGAGATTGCGATGTTCTGGTCGGCCGCGAGCGAGGCGGGGGTGCGTCCGCTTGTGGGGGCGGAACTGCTTGTCGGGCGCGAGTCCGTCGTGGCGTTGATTGAAGATGAAGCGGGGTATGCGAATCTGTGCCGGATCATCACGGCCATTCTGGCGGAACCTGCGGATGTTTGGCTCCCTCTTCGCCCCGAATGGGGCGATGGAGATCTAGCCGGGGGCGAAGCCCCCGGAGACGGCGCTCCCTCTCGAACCCGCCCCGGCGGGGCGGGGGGAGGGTTCTCATTGGTGCGGGATCTGCCGGGACTTTCGCAGGGGCTGCAATTTATTGTCGCAGACGCCCGTCTTGGCGCCGCCCTGTCGGTCGCGGACGGGGGAGCCTTGCGGGGGCGGTTGTGGGCGGGGATCGATCCGGCAGTGCAGCCGCACCGGGTATTGCATCATCTTATACCGTGGGCGCATGAGGCGTCCGTGCCGCTGACGGCCACCGGCGCCGCGTTGGTTCTGAACGAGGAGGACCGCGACGTCGCGCGCCTGCTGGCGGCGATCCGGCTGGGGCTTGCATATGAGGATGTGGCGGCCGACGAACTGCCTCCCGTCGGCGCGCACCTGCGATCGAGCGAGCAATTGCGATCGGCACTGGCCGATTGGCCCGATGCGATCGCGAATAACCGCCGCCTGGCCCAGCGCTGCGAGGGGTTCAGACTGCTGCCGCGCGGGCCGATCTTCCCGCACGTCGATGCGCCTGCCGGCATGAGCGTGCGCGAGCATCTGGAGCAACTTTGCCGCGAGGGGGCCGCCTGGCGCTACGGCGGTAACGACCCGCCGGGATTGCAGCAGCGAGTGCAGCGGGAGCTGTCGCTGATCGACGAGAAAGGCTTCTCGGGATACTTCCTGGTGGTGCGGGACTTGGCCCAGCACGCCCGCCGGCGCGGAGTGCCCATTGCCGCCCGCGGCAGCGGCGCCAGCAGCCTCGTGGCGTATCTGCTGGGGATCACCAACGTCTGCCCGCTGACGTATGGGATCGCGTTCGAGCGGTTCCTCAACGAGCGGCGGGTGGACTTTCCCGACCTGGACCTGGACTTCTGCTGGCGCGTCCGCGACGAGATCATCGACTACGCCTTCGACCGCTGGGGCCGCGGGCACGCGGCGATGGTCAGCACGCACTGCACGTTTCAGGATCGCTCGGCGTTGCGCGAGACGGCCAAAGCCTTTGGATTTTCGAACGATCAGATCTCGCGGATGGGGGAGGCTGCTCTATCGGAGCCGGGTACAGTCCCCTCGATGGCGGCGCGGATCAACGGCCTGCCGCATAATTTTTCAGTGCATCCGGGCGGAATCGTGATTTCGCCGCAGCCCATCGATCGCTACGTGCCGGTTCAGCCGGCCGCCAAGGGCGTCCTTGTCACGCAGATGGACAAGGACGGCGTCGAGGCGATCGGGCTGGTGAAGCTTGACCTGCTGGGCAACCGCAGCCTCTCGACGATCCGTTACGCGTGCAATCTTGTGGCGGCCGGGCCAGGCGGCTCGGCGATCGATCACGAGTCGCTGGGCGACGGCGATGCGGCAACCCTGGCGACCCTTCGCGCCGCCGACACTGTCGGCTGCAACCAGATCGAATCGCCGGCGATGCGGCATCTGCTGCGGGCGATACAGCCGCGCGGCGTGGTGGATTTGATGCAGGCGTTGGCGTTGGTGCGCCCGGGCGCGGGCGGGATCGGGATGAAGGAAACGTTCATCCGCCGGCGGCTTGGGCAAGAAGAGGCACGTGCGGACAAGTCCTCGCCCGCCGGGGCGGCTGTCGGGGAACTCTTGCAGGAAACGCACGGCGTGATGCTCTATGAGGACGACGTCATGCGGGTTGCGGCGGAACTGACGGGCTGCTCGCTGGCCGAGGGAGACCGATTCCGCAAGGCGGTTCAGAAGTGTCGTGACGACCGGCAGCGTCTGCGGCTGTCACAGGAGTTTCTGTCGCGCTGCCGCGCTCGCGGGGTCGACGCCGACTACGCCAAGGACCTGTGGGTTCAGATGGCCAAGTTCAACGCCTATTCTTTCTGCCGCGCCCACGCGGCCAGCTACGGCCAGTTGGCGTATGCCTCGGCGTGGCTCAAGACGCATTACCCGCGGCAGTTCTGGGTCGCGGCGCTCAACAACAACCAGAGCATGTACCACCCTCGCGTGTACGTCGAGCAGGCCAAGCG
The DNA here is from genome assembly GCA_039680605.1 of Planctomycetaceae bacterium. NCBI lineage: Bacteria > Pseudomonadati > Planctomycetota > Planctomycetia > Planctomycetales > Planctomycetaceae > Planctomycetaceae bacterium. The sequence continues at coordinate 140,383 of JBDKTA010000008.1, forward strand.
GTCCGGCATCGTCTTCCTGCCGCCGGACGCCAACGCCAGCGGCGAGGAGTTCACGCTCGAGGGCGACTGCATCCGCGTGGGGTTCAACCGCATTGGCGGCCTGGGCCCGGTCGCCATCGCCTCGCTGATCGACGCCCGCGCCCGCCGGGCGTACGAAAGCCTCAGCGACTGCCTCTATCGCAGCGGCCTGGGGTTCAACGAAGGCCGCGCGATGATCCTCTGCGGCGCTTTCGATGCCTTCGAGCCCAACCGGGCGCGACTGATGATGGAACTGGAGATGTTCGCCTCCAGCGGTCTGCGCCAAGGCGGCGGAAGTAGCGCCGCGGCCAGGCGTCAGGGGGCGATGCTGCTGTCGCCAGCGGCCACGGTGGGGTGTGGATTGGACGATTACCCGCCCGCGCGGAAATACGCCGATGCGCGTCGCATTCTGGGCATCTCGACGGGCGCGCACCTGATGAGCCTCTATCGCCGGGCCCTGGCGGGGCAGACCGATGCGAGCAGCCGCGACTTGCCCCATCGGGTGGGGCGCGAGGTGCGCATCGCGGGCCTGCTGGAGGCCCGTCGCGACACGCCCTCGCGTGACGGCGGAACCATCACCTTTGTGACTCTCGACGACGAGTGGGGCTTGTTCGAAGCGGTGGTTCTGCCCCAGCGGGGCGGCGGCGCGGGCGAGGGTAGGTATGTTTCCTATGGTCCTTACCTGATCCGCGGCGCCGTGCAGGAACAGTTCGGGACGCTGACGGTGGCGGCCTCGAGCGTACGCGTCGCGCATTAACCCAGGTATCTCACCGCGGAGATCGCAGAGACCGCAGAGGCATTTTGACGGTCAGCGCCAGCCGCAACATTGAATGTTCTTGTTTCAAGCCATCTGCTTCTCTGCGTGCTTTGCGATCTCTGCGGTTCATATAGTTTTCGGGCTAACCGCTTAAGGCGTCGCCACGTATGGCTAAAGTCGCGGCGCGGCTCATGTCGATGATAAAGTCAATGAAATAGTCTTGGTTTCACGCGACGTCAACAGCCAAGGATTTGCATGCACAGAGCGATGTGGAAGATCGTGTTCGCGCTTTTATTGCCGATGGCGGCATCGGGATGCGCCAGCGGTTTGAGCCCGCAGGCCCAGTCGCTGCTGGATGAAGGTCACAAGATCTACCGCAAGGGCGATTACAAAGGCACGATCGAGAAGATGAACGTGTTCATCGATCAGGTCGGCGGTTCGAAAAAGGCCTACGAAGGATATTACCTGCGAGGCCTGGCCCGATTGCAGTTGGGCGATCAGGCCGGCGCCCGCAATGATTTCGTCGCGGCTGTCGACCGCGGCGGCAGCGACCCGATCATGGCCGACTCGCTGAACAAACTGGGCGACATGGCCTGGCAGGAAAACAACATGGACGTGGCCGGCGGGCGATACGCCGCCGCGCTGATGCACGTCCAGCCCGGCGAGAAACCGGCGGATCATTCCTACTATCAACTGGGCAGCGTGCTGCAGCGGCAGGGCAAATGGTCCCAGGCCGACCAGCAGTTCTCGAAGCTGGGGTTTTATTTCCCCGCCGGCGAGCTGTCGCAGAAGGCGGCGGCCCGGATCAACAGCCGCGCCTGGACGGTGCAGGCCGGGCTCTACGCTCAGAAGAGCCAGGCGCAGCAGGCGGCTGAGCGGCTTAAAAAGACAGGCATGCCGGCCCGCGTGGAGCCGGCGATGAACAATAAGACGGTGAGCTTCGTCGTGCAGGTGGGCCGATACCAATCGTATCAGGAAGTGCTCAAGGCCCTGGAGCGGGTCCGTCAGGATGTCAGCGACGCATTCGTGGCGACCACGAGGTAACGATATGATCCTTCGATATGGCAGCATCGCATTGGCGGCGGCCGTGGTAATTGTTGTCGGCTGTCAAACACACACGCCACCGGCGTCGAGTCCGCTCCCGCTTGAGTTTCTGCAGGACAAGTATCCGGCGCAGGAAGTTCCGGTGGCGCACGTGATGCGTCGGGACTATCGCCTTCGCGAGGGCGATCAGCTCGAGATCATTTATCACGTCCGGCACAACCGCACGCCCTCGTACAAGATCAAGATCGAGGACGAGATCAGCATCCGTTTTCCGTTCAATCCCAACATGAATCAGACCGAGCGGGTGAACTCCGACGGGACGCTTCAATTGCTTCTTGTGGGGACGGTAAATGTGTATAATAAGACCATTCAGGAATTGCAGGACGAGCTTGTGAAGCTGTATTCCAAGTACATCCGCAATCCTGTGCTGACGGTGAGCTTCCTGGAGTCGAACAAGAAGATCCAGGAATTGCGCATCGCGATCACCACGGCGCCTCGCGGTCAAAGCCGCCTGGTGCCGATCACGCCGGAGGGTTCGATCTCGCTGCCGTTCGTCAGCAACATCGGCGCGGCGGGCAAAACGGTAGGCGAACTGCACACCGACCTCAACAGCGCCTACAAGGACGTCGGTCTGGAAGAACTCGAGGTGACCGTCAACATCCAGGCCGTGGCCCCGACGCGAATTTACGTGCTGGGCGAGGTGAAGATCCCCGGAACGCTGTTGAACAAGACCGGGGCCATCGAGACCAACCAGGAACTGTCGCTGTTGCAGGCCTTGTCGCAGGCCGGCAGCTACATCCCGCCCCGGGCGGACCTGAGCAAGGTCATGGTCATTCGCCGCCGGCACCTGCCTCGCCCGCAGGCCGCGATCGTCAACGTGTACCAGTTGCTGGAGAACCGCAAGCGACCCGACGCCGGGGCGGTCCAGGTTGACTGTCGCAAGTACCGCTACGACATGTGGCTCGAAGACGGCGACATCGTCTACGTGCCCACTACCGATATCGCCAAACGCGCCGATTACATCGAGTACGTCTGGCAGCGCGGCATCCGCAATATCGGCGGCTTCAGCAGTAACGTGTCGGCCAACTATACCGTCGGCGACACGGTGGATTGGCTTAAGTAGGATCAACGCTCGCCGGGCGGCCACCGCCGCCGGCGGCAACAAGGTGCAACTATGGCAGAAAACTATTCAGGCAGGACTTTGCGAGAGTTGGTGCGCGTGCTGGCCGGGCGATTCGTCGGCATGACGATCATCGTGATCGTCGTCGTCGGCGCCGCCGCGGCGGCGACGTATTTCGCCCCCCGCACATACCGCAGCGAGGTGCGGCTCAAAGCCGCCCCCACGTCGATCGGCAGCCCGCTGGAAACGCGGATGGCCGACCGCGACGAAATCTCTCTCTACGTCGGCAGCCAGCGAGAGCTGATTTTGAGCGACTACGTGCTGGCGGCCGCGATGGACCGTCTGGACAAGGGCAAGTTCGGCGAACCCGGCGAGAACTACACGCCTCCGTCGGAGAAGGAAATCGCCAATTGGGTTTCCGCCAACCAGTCGCTGTTCCGCAAGGTCCAGAACAGCGTGAGCGTGGTCACGCCCGGCGGCACGGGTTCGGCCTTTACGCAGATGTTCCAGATCCGGGTGGACTGGTCGGAGGAGTTCGTGCCGCTGCAGCGCCAGACGGCCGAATCGCGGCAGAAATCCGCCGAGCGGGCCCAGGAGGTGATGCGGTGCATCCTGGCGGCCTACATGGATCGCAACAAGGTGATCGAAGGCCAGCGCAGCGACGAGGCGACGGCCTTCCTGCGTGACACGGCGCTGGACGCCGCGCGAAAGAAGCGGGATAAGGCCCAGGCGGCCCTGCAGCTGGAAATCGAGACCAAGATCAAGGGCGACTTGCCCCTGGTGCTGCAGATGTACACCAACGGCTCCAGCGGCGAGATGGGCGAGGCCATCCTGCGAACCCGCAGCCGCAGCGAGATCATCACGCTCAACGCCTCCCTGGCGGAGATCAGCAAGACCCAGGAAAGTCTTAAGGCCCAGACGGATAACGGGCTGGCGGAGATGGCCAAGTTCGAGGCCGGAAAACGCGAGGATTTTTCAAAGCTTGCCGTGCCGGAGGTGGTGCTCAAGGGCAACGACACCGTCGCGAAGCTCCAGGAACGCCTGACGGCGATCACGCTGGAATTGACGGCCCTGCGAACTCGATATACCGACACGTTTCAGCAGGTGGCGGATCTCCGCCGCGAGTTGAGCTCCACGTACGGGGCGCTGCTCGATGAACTGCAACGCCACGCCGCCAGGCTCGAGCAGGAACGCCAGCGGCTCACCAGCCGGCGCGACTCGCTTGAGGCCGCGGAAAAGAAGAACAAGGAAGACATGGATTCCCTCGCGCTCAAGGTGGCTGAATATCAGCGCCTCCGCCTGGAACTCGATAGCGCCCAGGCGCAGTACGACAAAGAGGACGAGCAGCTTGTCAAGGCCGTCACGGCCGGAAAGCTGAGCAGGACCCCCATCCTGATCAGCACGGTGGACGCCCCGACGCGACCGGATCCGAATCAGCCGTACCGCCCGATCGTGTGGTTGAACATCGCCGTGGCGCTGCTGGCGGCGGTGACGCTTGGGCTGATCTACGCCTTCATGGCCGACCACTTCGACCACACGATCAAGAGCATCGACGATGCCGAACGCTACCTGGGCGTTCCGGTGCTGGGGTCGGTGCCCAAACTGGGAAGAAGAATTGTTCGCACCGCATAGGTGACCCATGCCCGAGACTGAATCCGAAAATAACATCCTGGAACATTCCGAACTGCCGTCGGTGCGAATGACCCTCCGTGGCGACGCGCAGGAGATTTTCCACAGCCTGTGGGCCTCGCTGTTCTTCTCCGGGCACGGCGCCGGAAAGAGCGTGATGGTCAGCTCGATCGGACAGCAGGAAGGCGCCACCACCGTCGCGTCAGCCTTGGCGCTGGCGGGCAGCCTGCCCGCCGGCAGTGAACGCGTCGCACTGGTGGACCTGAACTTCCGCTCGCCGGCGCTGCATCGCGTGATGGGGCTCGAGCAGAACCTCGGCGTCAGCGAGATGGTGCTCGACGGCGTGGCGCCGGAGATCGCCGCCCAGAGCGTCACGCCGGGCCTGGATGTCTTCGCTGCCGGCGGAGGCTCCCAGCGGCTGCTGGAGATCCTGCGAAGCACGGCCCTGCGCGGCGTGCTGGAAAGCCTGGCCTCGAAATACGACCGCGTCCTGGTGGACGTTCCTGCCGCCAACGCGTATCCGGACGCCCAGATGGTGGCCGCCATCGTCAAGGACACCGTCCTGGTGGTGCGGGCAGACCAGACCCCGCGCGAGGCGGTGGCCATGGCCAAGAAGCGAATCGAAAGTGCCGGCGGGCGGGTCGTCGGCGTCATCCTGAATATGCGGACATACCCGATTCCCAAGTTCCTTTACAACCGTGTATAAGGCCGCCGACCGCAGCGGCGAGGTGTCGTGATGCCCACGACCGGCCGGCCCAGAACCGACATCCTCAGCGGGGCCTTCGTCGTGGCAGTCGCCCTGGGCGCTGCCGCGATGGCGCTGCTGCGCCCCGACCAGACGATGATCCTCCTGGCCGGCGCGGCGCTGGCCGCCCTGCTGGTCTTTGCCGCCCTGCGATGGGAAATCACCGCCTGGGCGTGGTTGTGGGTTCTGGCCTACGGCGTCCTGGACAGCACGTTCTGGCGGGGCGAAGTGCCGGGCTTCTTCAACCTCACGATCCCGCGGTTGCTCTTCGTGGCGGCGGTGCTGGCATTCACCCTGCATTTCGCGTTTCGACGCCGCCCTGTCCTGTTCGACCGCACGGTGCTGTGGGTCATGTGGGCCATGCTGGTCTACTGCGCCATCAGCGCCACCGCCTACGGCTGGTCCGCCGACAGCGACGTGATCCTTCAGCCGCCATACTTCCGATTCATCGGCGGCCTGATGTTTCCGGCGGTCATGTTCTTCCTGATGTACAACGCCGCGCGCAACGAGCGCCAGGTTTCGGTCGGGCTGTTTTTGATTTTCATTTTCGGGTGGTACGCGTTGTACATCGGCTACCTGCAGTACCTGGCCAATGCCGAATACTGGGCGGGGGCGCGCGACTTCATTTTCCCGGCCTACATCAATAACCCCGAGGTCGAAGCGGGCATACACTTTGCCCGGTCGCGCGGGCCGTTCTATTCTGCCGCTCCGCAGGGGGCGTTGCTGGTATTCCTGTTCTTTGTCGACATGTTCCTGATCCGGCGATCGCGGGGCTTCGTTCGCGTGCTGGCGGCGGTTCAGGCGCTGCTGGTCGTGCCGGGCATATTCTTCACCAGTCTGCGGGCGGCGTATCTGTGCTTCCTGATCTGCGGGCTGATCTGGTTGATCTGGGGCGGGCGTCGCGGCGGGGTGCTGAAACTGGCGTCGGGCCTGGTGGCGCTGCTGCTGTTGACGGGGCTGTTCTGGCAGAACCTCCAGCAGAGCGACCGTCTCAAGGGCGGCGTGGCGGAGGTCAGTCCGATCGAAGACCGCATCGCGCTGCTGAAGATCACCTGGCAGATCGCCCAGGAGCATCCGTTCACCGGCGTGGGATACGGGCGCTTCGCCGAGGCGCGCCAGTCGCTCGAGCAGGATCCCACGACGCGTTCCCTGCCGCCGGAAATGATGCAGCACAATGTCTTCCTGGCGATCTTGGCCGAAACCGGAATCCTCGGCCTGGTGCTGCTGGTGGGCATCCTGGTGCTGATGTTCCGCGAGTCGCTGCAGCTTTACCGCAAGATGCCCCCGGACGCTCACGGCTTGCTCAGCCGCCCGCTGGTGGTGCTGTTCTGGGTGGCGCTGGCAAACTACATTACGATCTCCATGTTCAATGACACGACGACGGACTTCTTCACTACGGGCCTGACATGGACGCTGGCCGGGCTTGTCGTTGGCTATAACCGCCTGCTGGAGCCTCACCGGATCGACTTGCCCAGCTATGCCCCGGCCCATCCGGAGGCGACCGTTGTCCCGGGTTGACCGACTGTTCCGGGTGGGGCGCATCGCCGATTCGCTCGGGGTGTATCTTCCGTCGATGCTTTTTCAGCGGGGCCTGGGCCTGCTGCGAACGCTGCTGTTCATGTACATGATTCCCGCCGTGCAATTCAACTTCTGGTTCGCCGGCAGCATGATCTTCGACCTGGGCAGCCAGATCATCGCCCTGGGCGCCAACCATGGCCTGACGCGCTACGTCAGCCTTCACGAGGCCCAGGGGCAGTTGCAGACCTTCTATCGCCGCGTGCGGCTGACGGTGGCAATTTCGTGCCTGGTGGCCGCCGCGGCGGCGATGGGCGCGCTGGACTTCATCACCGAGCACACGCTGCTGCCCGCCGGAGCCCTTGCGGGTGATCATCCCTATGAGCGCTGGGTTTGCGCCGCCGCCCTGGTCAACGCCCTGTTGCTGGCGCTGTACCTGAACATGCTGGGCTTCATGTACGGGCTGCGGACGTACCGGCTCATCGCCGCGACCGAAACATTCAGCGGCGTGCTCTTCCTGCTGCTGGCGCTGGGCGCGCTGACGCTCTGGCGAAGCGGTCTGGCGATTCTGATCGCCCACGCGGCATCCGTCGCGGTGGCGGTGGCGGTCGGAACCCTGATGCTGAACGCGGCCGTGCGCCGTTTGGCGCCTGCAGCCGCCCGCTTGGCGCCGCGCGATCCGGAAGTGGTGCTCGACCCAATCAGCGTCGAGGACGAACCGGAGGTGGCGGTGGCCTCGCCGTCGGCGAAGCGGCCGCAAGCGCCCTCCCGCGCCGGTTCGCTCTGGCAGCTCTACCAGTTCGGCGCGATCATCCTGGCGGGCAACCTGCTCTGGCGGGTGCTGACGTACTTGAGCTACCGGATCACCAACAAGCATTACGGCGGCGACGTCAGCGCGATTTTCGGCGGACTGCTGCGGTTCACGCAGTCGATCGAGTTCCTCGCCACGGCGGTCTTCATGGTCGTCTTTACGCACGTCGTCAAGCGCTGGCAGGAAGACCGCCGCGACATCGCGATGTCCGTGCTGCAGGTGTCCTACAAAACCGTCGGTCTGGCGGTGGGCACCGTGGCGGTCGTCGCATATGTCAGCGCGCCGATGTGGGTGCGCATTCTTCCCGCCGCCTACCAGCAGGACAGCGCCCTGCTGGTGGGGGGGCAGTTGCTCTTCTTCTTTTCCGCGGCCAACCTGTCGCTGCTGAACATGGTCGCCCGCCTGCATGAGCGACCGCTGGTGCCGATGCTGATGGCCGCCACGGCCGGGGCGATCAACCTGCTGCTGGGCTTCTACTGGGTGACGCTGGCCGATGGGCCCACCCAGGGCGCCATACGCGCCGCCTGGGCGATGGGCGTGGCGATGTTCGGCGGCGGGTTGCTCGTGGCGGTGCCGTATCTGCTCATCAGCCGCAGCCGCCTGGAGCTTTCGATGTACGTCATCCTGGCCAGCCCGGTCGTGCTGTTGCTGCCTCAATTGACCGCCGGACCGGTATGGATCGGTCTGCTGCTGGTGGTGATTTTCACCGGCTGGATCATCTCCGACCAGCAGAAGCGTCTGATCCTGCTGTATCTGCGCCAGACGATCCAGGGACTGCGGAGGAGGCCGGCATGGCGATGAGCGTCTCAGTCGTGCTGCCGACGCGCGACCGTCCCGAGGCACTGGGGCGGGCGGTGCGATCGATCCTCGACCAGCCTCTTCGACCGCTGGAACTGATCGTAGTCGATAACGGCACGGTTGGCCTTGCGCCGGAGCTGGGCGACGAGGCGCGCCGGGCGGGCGTGGAGTACTGCTGCCTGCGATATGAACCGCCCTCGACGACCGCAACGCGAAACCTCGGCCTGGAGCGGGCCCGGGGCGATATCGTGCTGCTGTTCGACGACGACCAGATCATGCCCGGCGGTTTCCTGCAGCGCCTCGTGGCGCTGTACGAGCAGGACGCCGCCGGCGTCATCGACGGCATTGGCGGGCTCTGCCGCCAGGACCCCCGCGGTCTGGGCGGACGGCTCTGGAGCGTCGCGTCCTGCCTGGCCGGCGAGTGCTGCTGGCGCCCCCGCGTGCAGGCGGCGCGGTACGTTCGCCTGCCCGCTCCGCTGGGCCGGCAACTGTCCCTGCCGCGGTGGATCAGCGGCGGGGCCATCAGCCTCAGGCGTGAGGCCGCCGCGGCGGAACGATTCGACGAAACCATGACCGGGTACGCGTATTCCGAAGACCGCGAATTCTGTTTCCGCGTCGGGCGCCGGCGCCGGCTGTTTCTGGCCGCCGATCTTCAGATCATCCACGACAACGCTCAATCACGCTCCGGCGACAGCGCCGCCTGCGGACGCCGGTACGTTCGCAATTCGCTGCACGTGGCCGCCACGGCGATGGATCGCGGGGCCGGCACGTGGCTGCTGGTGATGCACGATTTCATCGGCACCATGCTCCTGCACGCCCTCTGGGGCGCCGCCCTCGGCAAGCGATGGAACCTGGGGTTCGCCCGCGGAATGGCGGCGGAGATGTGCTCGCGTGCGGCCGCCGCCGTGCGCGACATGTGGGGCGGCGATAGCGACCCCGCGCGAGGCAGGCCTACATGAACACCATCCTGCACTGCATACCGTCAATGGGCGGCGGCGGGGCCGAGCGGCAACTGGCGTACCTGGCCGCGGCGCTGAAGGACCTCGGGTGGCAGGTACACGTGGCGTTGCGCCAGGACGGCGGCGTCAACCTGCAGCGGCTCGAGGCGTCCGGCGCGACCGTACACGCGCTGGGGACCTGGCACAATTATGATCTGCGCAACGCCTCGCGCATCGCGGCGATCGTCAAGCGCACCGGCGCCCAACTCGTGCAGTCCTGGCTGACGGCGATGGACATCTGCGGCTCTGCCGCGGCGCGCCGGGCCGGCGTGCCCTGGATTCTCTGCGAGCGCGGCGACGGGCGGACGTATCCCGAGGGGTTCTGGACTCTCAAGAACGCCTTGCGCCGCAGGGCGGCGCCGCGGGCCGCTGCGATCGTCTGCAATTCCGCAGCGGCCGACATCTACTGGCGCGTGCAGATTGCTTCGTGCGGCCACTGCGTTATCCCGAACATCGTGCCGCTGGAGGAAATCCAGGCGGCCCCGGCGTTCTCGCGCGAGCAACTGGGCGCGACGGCCCAGGATAAGCTGCTGGTCTACGCCGGCCGACTGGAACGGGGCAAGAACCTTCCGGTGCTGCTGCAGGCTCTGGCGGTGCTTCGTCAGCGCGTGCCGGCCCGGCTGCTGCTGTGCGGGACCGGCTCGCAGGCGGCGGCGCTGGCGGACGCCGCGCGGCGTTTGGGCCTGGGGCAGGCGGTTCTGTTTGCCGGATACGTCGATAATCTGTGGTCGTGCCTGAAAGCCGCCGACGCGATGGTTTCGCTGAGCAAGATTGAGGGCCGGCCAAACGCGGTGCTGGAGGCCATGGCGTGCGGATGCCCGCTGATCCTGTCCGATATCGACGCCCACCGCGAAATCGTGGACGGCACGCAGGCGGCGTTCGTTCAACCGGACAATGCGGCGCACGTGGCGGCAGTGCTTGGCGAGGTGCTCGGTGACGCTTCGGCCGCCCGTGCCAAAGCCCAGCGGGCCGCGCAGGCCTGCGGCGCCTGGTCGGCCTCGGCCGTCGCGGCCCAGTACGACCGCCTGTATCGCCAGGTGCTCGCCGGCGAAGGAGGGCGCTGACATGTGCGGCATCGTCGGCATTGCATCGCTCCGCTGGCCTGTCAGCACATCAGAGCTTATCGCCATGCGCGACACGATGGCCCATCGCGGGCCTGACGACGCGGGCGTCTGGCCGCTTGACGGCGGGCCGATAATGCTCGGTCATCGCCGCCTGGCGGTGATCGACCTGACGCCGCTGGGCCATCAGCCGATGACCGACGCGGCGGGCGAATTAGTGCTGGTCTTCAACGGCGAGATCTACAACTTCCAGGCCCTGCGCAGCGAACTGATCGCCCTGGGCCACGCCTTCCGCTCCGGAAGCGACACCGAAGTGATCATCGAGGCCTACCGCGCGTGGGGACCGTCATGCCTGGAGCGGCTGGAGGGCATGTTCGCATTCTGCCTGTACGACCGGCCGAGGCAGCGCCTGCTGCTGGCCCGCGACCGCGCGGGCGAGAAGCCGCTGTTCTACCGCCATGCCGACGGCGTGCTGTGGTTCGCTTCCGAGCTCAAGGCCTTGATGGCCCACCCGGCGTTTCCGCGCCGGCTGAACATCGACGCGTTGAACCACTACCTCGCGTACGGGCACATCCCCGGCTCGCGGTGCGTGCTCGAGGGCGTCAATAAGCTGCCCGCCGGATGCGCGATGACGTACGACTTGCGGGAAGACCGGATGGAGGTCTGGCCGTACTGGCAATTGCCCGCCGGCCCCGCCCCCGCCGCCGCCGACCCCGAAGCGCTCGTCGAGGAACTGCACGAACTGCTGCGGCGTTCGGTCCGGTCGCGACTGGTCGCGGACGTTCCCGTCGGCGTGCTGCTCTCGGGCGGGATCGATTCGAGCCTGGTAACCGCAGCCGCCGCCGAAGTGACCGGGCCGGGGCTGCGGACCTTCACCGTCACCTTCCCCGGTCACGGCGCGCACGACGAGGGGCCTTACGCCCGCCAGGTGGCTGAGCACTTCGGCACGCGGCACACGGAGCTGGCGGCCGCCGAGGCGTCGGTCGATCTGCTGGAGCGAATGGCCGAGCAGTTCGACGAGCCGATGGGCGACGCGTCGATGATTCCGACATACCTGGTCTCGTGCGAGATCCGCCGCCACGCGACGGTGGCCCTGGGCGGCGACGGGGGCGACGAGCTCTTCGGCGGGTACCAGGCTCATCGCGCGACGCTGCGTTTGGAGCGGCTGCGGGCGATCCTGCCCGGTCCCGTGCGGCGCGCGCTGGGCGCCATGGCCGTGCGGTGCATTCCGGCAGGGCGTCTGCGGCGCAACGGTCTGCTCGCCCTGGCCGCCGAGGCGGACGAGGGCATGGCGCAACTGCCGGTGTATTGGGATGTGCATTATCGCCGGCGTCTTCTGGGAGGCGCGGCTGGGCAGATTGCCGATTGGGGCGCCCCCGAAATCTGCCGCGCCGCCCTGGGCGAGCGATTTGCCACGCCGCTGCAGAAAGTGACCGCGGGCGATTTTCTGAGCTACTTGCCCGACGACATCCTGGTGAAGATCGATCGCGCGAGCATGCTCACGTCGCTGGAGGTGCGCTGCCCGCTGTTGTCGCGAGAGCTGATCGAGTTCGCCTTCACCCGCGTTCCCGACCGCTTGCGGGCTACGACCGCCGCGGGCAAGATCCTCCCGCGACTGCTCGCTCGCCGCCTGCTGCCGCGCGGGCTGGACCTCGACCGCAAGCAGGGTTTCACGCCGCCGGTGGCGCAGTGGTTCGCCGGCGCGTGGCGCCAGGCCATGGAAGAACCGCTCCGCCAGGCGGAGCCTTCACTCTTCGACCGCGCGTTCATCGCCAAGATGATCGACCAGCAGCATCGCGGCTACGACCACACGTGGCGGCTGTTCGCCCTGACCATGTTCGAGCTGTGGCGCCGGCGCTGGAACGTGGCCGTGCCGGCGGCCGAGGCGGGACGCTGATGGGCGCAGCCATCCATCTGATCTACCTGGACATCGACACAGGGTTCTATCCCGGCGCTCATCACGGACTGGCGTCGCTGATCGCCGCTGTGCGATCGGCGGGGCACCAGGTTCGCCTGACGCATCTGTCCCGCGCCGTCGGCCAGGAGGAATTCCTCGCCGCGGTGGCCACGGACGCAGCCGACGCGTACGGCTTCTCGGCCATGACCAATCAGTTCAAGCACGTGCGGCGCCTGGCGCCGATTCTTGCCCGGGCGACGGGCAAGCCGATCGTGGTGGGGGGCGTTCACGCGACGCTGGCCCCGCGCGAGGCCGCCTCGGTCGAGGGCGTCACCTGCGCCTGCCGCGGCGAGGCAGAGCGGTTCCTCCCGGCATGGCTGGACGCGCTGGCCGCCGGCGGCGACGGGCGAGGCGTCAAAGGCTGCTGCTACTTCGACGGCGAGCGGTTCATCAGCAGCCGTGCCGACGACCCCTGCGACCTGGACGCCCTGCCGCAGCCGTGCTACGACGACTTCGACATGCCTCGCATCGTCCACGACCTGGGCGGTCGGCTGTCGGTGGTGGTCTCCCGCGGTTGCCCGTTCGCCTGCGCGTTCTGCTGCAACGAGGCGCTGCGCAAGGACTTCGATCCGCCGCAGTCGTACGTGCGGTTTCGCACGCCGCCTTCCGCCGCGGCGATGACGGCCGAACTGGCCCGGCGGTACGCCGCGCGGTCGATCCGCTTCGAAGACGACCTGCTGCTGCTCAACGCGCGCTGGCGCGGGGAGTTTCTGGACCTGTACCGCGCCGCGGTGAATCTGCCGTTCGAATGCAACTGCCGCGCCGACATGGTCAGCGACGAACTGGCCCGCCAGCTCGCCGCGGCCGGATGCGTCTCGGTCGACATCGGCATCGAATCGGGGGACCCGTCGCTGCGGGAGGAGGTGCTGGGCAAGCGGATCTCCAACGAGCAGATCATCGCCGCTTTCGCGACGCTGCACCGCCATGGCCTGGCAACCTACGCGTACAACATGATCGCCCTGCCGACCGAAACCCCCGAGATGGCCTGGCGCACGTACGAGTTGAATTGCCGCGTCAAGCCCAGCGCCGGCGCGGTATTCTATTTCTATCCCTACCCGGCAACGGCATTGTACGAGCGGGCGGCGGCCGCGAATCTGCTGCGGGACGACTACGAGCAGGCCGATGGATATACCCAGCGGCCGAGCATTCGTCCGACGCACATGACCGACGCGGCGATGCGGCGGGTGTACCGGCGGCTGCGGGCCTTTCTGTACCTGCAGCGGTTCCGGACGTTCTTTCCGCTGCCGCGGTGGGTGAAGATTCCAGCCGCAAGCGTGCTGGCGGCGGCGATGCGGCTTTGCCCGCCGCTGGTGGACGTGTTGGCGGCGCGGACGCCGCTGAAGCGGTGGCTGCGGCGGATGGCGTTCAAAGTCTGAGGACCTGATCATGACGCAAGCACAACAGGCCGAGGCGACGCGGCCTCATCCCGCGCAGGGACCGACGGACGCGGTCATTGCCGTGACCCACCGATGCAACGCGCAATGTTCGATGTGCAAGGTGTGGCAGAGCACCGCCGCGGACGCACTGACGCCGGCCGACATGCGCCGCCTGCCGCGCGGCCTGCGTACGATCAACCTCTCCGGCGGCGAACCGTTCCTGAGACCGGACCTGCCGCAGTTCGTCGATGAACTGCGCCAGCGCTGCCCGCACGCGCAGATCACCATCTCGACCAACGCCTGGATGGTCGATCGCATCCTGACGGCGATGGAGGAAATCCGCTTCATCGACCCGTCCATCCGCCTGGCGGTCAGCCTCGACGGTCTGGGCGAGGCCCACGACAACGTCCGCGGCGTCAGCGGCGCCTTTGACGCGGCGATGCAGCTCATCGGCGGCCTGACCGAGGCGGGGTTCCGCGGGCTGCGGCTGGGGATGACGCTATCCAGCTCGAACCTTGACCAACTGCTGGACGTGGCGGCCCTGGCGGCGGAGCACGACCTGGAACTGGGCGTGGTGGCCGCCCACAAGGCCCGCACGCACCTGGGCGTCAGCGACCTGGGCGACGAGCAGATCCCGGACTGGCTGGTGGGGGCGTTCGCGCAGTTGACGCAGCGATGGCTGCGATCATGGCGGCCCAAGCAATGGCTGCGGGCGCACTTCGCCTGCTTCACGTATCACTACCTGGCGGGGCGGGCGTGGCGCGTCAAGTGTGCCGCCGGGCGAGACTTCTTCTTCCTCCAGGCCGACGGCACGGTCTATCACTGCTCGGTTGACGGGCGGGCGATGGGCAACCTCTGCCGGCAGGACTGGCAGACGATCTGGCACGGCGGCGACGCACACGAGGCCCGTCGCGCCGCGGCGGCCTGCCCCGAGAACTGCTGGATGATCTGCACCGCCCGCAGCGAATACCGGCGCCGCCCGCTGGCGGTGCTGGGGTGGATCGCCCTCAACAAGCTGCGCGCCCACTTGCGGCGTCTGCGGCTCGACGGCAAAGACTGACATGCGAATCCTGCTGGTGGATAAATTCTATGATGCCTTCGGAGGCGTGGGCACGTACCTGCGCCTGGCCGAGGCGCTGCTGCGCGGGCGCGGGCACGAGGTCTTCCGCTTCGGCTGCGTCCGCCCGGGCGGTGCGGCCGACATGCCGGCGTTTCACGACTTCGAGAAAGCCGCCGACCTGCCGCGCCTGGTGCATAATCGCGAAGCGGCACAGAAGCTTGACGCGATGCTGGGGCGGCAGAAGATCGACGTGGCGTTCCTGCAGAACATCTACCATCACCTGACGCCGGCGATTCTGCCGGTCCTGCGGCGCCGCGGCGTGGGCGTGGTGATGCGGCTGGCCGACTACCGCCTGGCCTGCCCGACCAAGCATTTCATGCGAAAGGACGGGCTCTGTCAGCGCTGCCTGCCCAACCGGTTCTATCACGCCGCCAGCCCGCGCTGCGCGGGGCTGCGCGGCTTGGCGCTGGCGATCGAATGCTACCTGCAGCGCCTGACGCGGCGCTACCAGCGGGGCGTCGACGTGTTCATCTGCCCCACGCAGTTCATGCGGCGCACGATGGTGGCCGCGGGCCTGCCGCGCGATAAGACCGTCGTGCTGCGAAACCTCGTCAGCCAGATCGCTTTGCCGCCGGACGTCGAAGAGAACGGCAGCGTTCTCTATGTCGGACGCCTCAGCGACGAAAAGGGCAACGAACTGCTGATCGACCTGGCGGCCGCCATGCCCCGGCTTCGCGTCGTGCTGGCTGGGCAAGGGCCCACCGAGCAGCCGTTGCGGCAGATGGCCGCACGCCGCTGCATTGGCAACGTCACGTTCCTGGGCGACGTCGGCCACGACGCGCTGGGTTCGCACCTGGCCCGGGCGGCGGCGCTGGTGGTGACCAGCCGGTGCATGGAGAACAGCCCGATGAGCATGCTCGAGGCCATGCGCGCGGGCAAGTGCGTCATCGTGCCCGATCAACCCTCGTTGCGGGAATGGGTGCAGGACGGTCAGACGGGGCGGCTGTATCGCTCAAGCGACGCGGCGGCATTGGTCGAGGTGGTCAAGGACGTGCTGGCTCACCCCCAGCAGCGGCGGCAGATGGGCGTCGCGGCGGCCCAGCGGCTGCGCGACTGGCACGACGAGTCGGCGACCGTGCGACGGCTTGAAGAGCTCTTTGATGAGGCGGCCCGACGATGCGCATCGCAATGATAGGTTCCCGCGGCGTTCCGGCCCGCGAGGGCGGCGTCGAGCGGGTGGTGGAGGCGCTGACGGCAGAGCTGACGGCGGCAGGGCATGAGGTGCTCGTGTACAGCCGCCGCCACTACGTCGGCACGTCCGCCTACGACGGGCCCGGGCGGCGCATTATCACCTCGGGGCTGCGGGGAAAGCATCTGGATGCTCTGACGCACACGGCGACGGCGTTTGTCGACGTGCTGCGGCGCGGCGTGGATGTGGTTCACGTTCACTCCCCCGGGCCGGCGCTGTGGAGCCCGCTGGCGGCGATGGGGCGGCTGCCCATGGTCCTGACCGTTCACGCGCCGGACTGGCGGCGCGACAAGTGGTCTCTGCCCGCGCGGTGGGCCTTGCGCGGTGGGCTGTGGATGGGCATGCGAATGGCCAGGGTCGTCACGTGCGTGTCACAGCCGTTGGCGCAGGAGCTGTCGCAGAAGTTTGCCCGCGAGGTGCTGTATGTGCCCAATGCCGCGCCGCCGTCGCCGCAGCAGCCCGTCGGAAGCGACCGCGTCGAGGCGATGGGTCTGACGCGCGACGCGTACGGGCTCTATGTCGGACGCGTCGTTCCCGAGAAACGCCTCGACCTGCTGATCAGGGCCTGGAACGAAGCCGGCGGGCAGTGGCCCCTTGCGGTGGCCGGCGAAGTGCCCGACGACCGGTTCGGCCGAAGGTGCCGCGAACTGGCCGGGCCGGGCGTCAAGTTCCTGGGTCCGCAATTTGGCGACGACCTGGTCCAGTTATACGACAATGCCGGTTTTGTCGTCCACCCCAGCGCTCTTGAGGGCATGTCGCTGGTGCTTTTGGAGGCCGCCGCGTTCGGAAAATGCATTTTGGCAGCCGCAACGGCAGAAAACGCTTGTTTTTTGGGGGACAAGGCGCTATATTTTAGTCTTGACGATTATGCTGATTTGTCACACCAGATCAGCCGATGTATATCTGGAGCAGGGATGCGACAAAGCAGAGGGTTCAGCGCCCAGCGTCTTGTCAGAGACGAGATGTCGTGGGCGGCCGTCGCCAGGCGAATGGAATCGCTGTACGACCGTGCGATGTTCCGATGCAAGTGAGCTCGTTATGGCCGCGGTACTCGATACTCAGGTTTCTCTGGACGCGCTGGCTCAGCGGCCCGCGCCGGCCCTGCCGGAAAATTTCGTTTACGACATCGCCAAGCGGGCCACCGACGTGGTGCTGGGGACGCTGCTGCTGATTCTGACGGCCCCGCTGATGCTGATCGCGGCGCTGCTGGTGAAGATCACCTCTCGCGGCCCGGTCGTATTCCGCCAGACGCGCGCGGGGCGGGGCGAGCTGCCCTTCACGATGTACAAGTTCCGCACGATGCGAGTCGGCGCCGAAGACGACCGCACCTTCCTGGGCCATCGCAACGAGAAGGACGGACCGGTCTTCAAGATCTCCGATGACCCGCGCCTCACGCCGCTGGGGCGACTGCTGCGAAGAAGCTCCATCGACGAACTGCCCCAGCTCTTCAACGTCCTGGCCGGGCACATGTCGCTGGTGGGTCCGCGACCGCTGTGGATGCCCGAGTCCTTGAAAATCCAGGGGCCCGAGCGCATCCGCCTGGCGGTCAAACCCGGGCTGACGTGCCTGTGGCAGATTTCAGGCCGCAGCGACCTGTCCTTCGCCCAGTGGATGAGCCTGGACCAGTACTACGTCCAGCATCGCAGCCTGCTGCTCGATGCGCTGATCATGATCCAGACCCTTCCGGTGGTTCTCTCGGGCCAAGGGGCGTATTGATCGCCATCGCCGCCGGCCTGTCCCATCCGTTTTGCCCCTTTATTTGACCCGCCGCCCTCTCGTGCCGATGTATCGGATGGAGGATTTGGCGTGCCCGAGCGAGAGAGCCAACTGGGGACCTATACCAACGGTCTGAGCCTTTACCACAGGCAGCAATACGCCGCCGCGGCCGACGAGTTGTCGCGCCTGCAGGGACGCGGCGACCTCCTGGGAAAGGTCGGCACCTTCTACGAAGGCATGGCGCTGCGGGCGATGGGGATCGAGGCCCTGAAGGCAGGCGACTATTCCGCCGCCGAGAAGCACCTCCGCGCCGCGGCCGTCATCATGGACAACCGCGCCGACCTGGCCGAGCACCTGGCGTGCCTCTACGCGCGAACCGGCCGACATGACCAATGCATGGCGGCGGTCGAGTGCCAGCACGAGGCAAGGCAGGACGACCCGGCGCAGCATCGCCGGCTTGCGCTGGCCCAATGGCGGGCCGGGCGGCGCTGCGACGCCTACATGACGATGCACCAGGCGGTGCGCCTGTTCGCCGACGACGCTGGGCTGCTGATACAGTTGGGCCTGTTCCACGCCGCGGAAGGCGACTACGCCGCCGCCCGCAAGGCTATCGCCCACGCCGTTGAACTCGACTGCTCCAACGCCCAGGCGCACTACCGGCTGGGGATGGTCGCCGCGGCCTTGGGGCAGGTGCAGGCGGCGCTGCGGAGTTTCCAGCGGGCGTACGAGCTGGACCCGGCCGATCTGACGCTGGCGTTTCAACTTCCCCTCGTTGTCCGCTCGGCCATGCAGGGCGGATACCAGGTCTTCCTGCGCCTGCCCGAACCGAGCATCCCGGTCAGTCCCACCGCGGCGGGGCAACTGGCGGCGTACCTGGTCGCCGAACCGGACTACCTGGTGGCGCTGCTGTCGCTGCCGCCCAGTGACATCGACGAGGACCTCTTCGCCATGCTGGCCGACGTGATGGGTATCGCCCTGGCGCGGCACGAGAGCTACGCCGACCTCCACTATTACCAGGCACGCATCCACGCGAGGATCCATCGCATCGATCAGGCCATGAGCCACGCCCGCCGCTGCATCGCGATTAACCCCCGCTACGTCCAGGCCTGGCTCCTGCTGGCCGAACTGCTCGAAGGCGCCGGCGACGCGACCGCGGCGGCAGCGAGCCTCCAGCAGGCCATCAACGCCGGAGGCAATTGGCCCGACCTGCACTTCCGCCTGGCGGGCTTGCTCAAGAGTCTCGGCCAGCCCCAAGAGGCCGCAGAACATGCGACAACCGCTTTGAAACTGAACCCGCACTACACGCCGGCGGCCGCCAGACGCGCCGCCTGAGTCACGAGGTCTGAGATGAGTTATCTGCTGGAACTGCTGGGCAAAGGGCTCGACTGCGAAATCGGCGACGTGCTGGACCGGTACTTCTGGTCCGCGCCGCGCCAGAGCATGCACGAACTCCAAGAGCAATGCCGCCAGCACCCGCAATGGCCCGACGCCCAGTGCCGCCTGGGCCTGGCGAGCCTGCGCGGCATGGATGTCGAGGCCGCCATCGAGCACCTCACGCTGGCGTGCCGATACAAGAGCGACTACCTGGCCGCCCGCGTGGGCCTGGCCGCGGCGTATGAAGAGCACGGCCAGATCGACCGGGCCCTGGAGCACCTGAAGATCGCCAACACGCTCAAGGGCGGCGAAACGCCCATCCTGTTCGCCATCGCGTTCTGCCTCGAAAAGGCCCGCCGCCCCCAGGAGGCCGCACAGTACTACCGCGACGTCATCGCCGCCGACGGCGAGGCCTTGCAGGCCCGCCAGCGACTGGCGGCCATCGCCACCGCCTGCGACAACCTGGACGAGGCCATCGAGCAGTATCGGGTGATGGAGAAATCGCAGCCGCAGGAGACGTGGATCCGCTCGACCCTGGCCCATCTGTACCATCGCGCCGGACGCTACAAGGAGGCCATCGAGGAGTTCCAGATCGCCATCACCATGGAGCCCGAGAACTGGGCCCTGATGGACGACCAGGTCGAGACGCTCGTCGCCGACGGGCAGGTGCGCCAGGCCATCGACCGCCTCCACGAGATGATCGAGGCCCAAGGCGCCTTCGCCGACCTGCACGTGCGCCTGGCTGACTTGTACAGCCAGATCGGCGACGACGAGCCGGCCCTGAAGTACTACCAGACCGCGCTGGACATCCAGGGCGATTACCTCGAAGCCCTCGTCAAGCTCGGCACGCACCACCTGGTCTTCGGACGATGGGACCAGGCCGCCGAATACTTCCACCAGGCCTCCGAGCTCAACGACAACGTCATGATCAACTACATCGGAATGGGCGTGGCCCAACTGGCCGCCGGGCAGAAGTCCGAGGCCATGAACAGCTTCGACCTCGCCGCCGCCGTCGAACCCAACTCGACGCTACTGCTGTCCGAGACCGCGCGACTCCAGCTCAAGGCCGCCCTGGCCGACGAATACCTCAAGGCCTTCGACGCCCCGCAGGACGACCCGGCGGCCGGCGTGCAACTGGACAACGACGATCTGCTGCACAAGCAGATCGAGCGCCACGCCGAGGAAGTCCTGCGCCAGCCCCA
The DNA here is from genome assembly GCA_039680605.1 of Planctomycetaceae bacterium. NCBI lineage: Bacteria > Pseudomonadati > Planctomycetota > Planctomycetia > Planctomycetales > Planctomycetaceae > Planctomycetaceae bacterium. Next base: position 160,813 of record JBDKTA010000008.1, read on the forward strand.
GCACGCCGATGTCCGCTATCGCTACGGCGTGCTGCTGCGGGCAGAGAACCGCACCGCCGACGCCATGGAGCAGTTCGCCAAGGCCGTCGAGATCAACCCCGCTTACATCCAGGCGATCATCAAGCTGGGCATCTGCCAGGAGGAACTCGGCCATGTCGATGAGGCCATCGCGACCTTCAAGCAGGCGCTGGACATCAAACCCCAGTACGTCGACCTGCACTATCGCCTCGGGCTGCTGTACACCGACCGCCGCATGTTTGACCAGGCCGTCGCGCACCTGAACACCGCCAGCGAAACCGCCGGCGACAACGAGCAGATCCGAGCCTCGCTGGCCCTGGCGCTGCAGAACATGGGCCTCATGGACCGCGCCGCGGCCACCTGGCGCAGCCTCTGGAAGATTCATCAGGCCTGCAAACACCGATCCGTCTGATATGCAACAATGCAGGCAGAAGCCGGGGAATATGCGACACAGAGACGCAGAGAAAACAGAGAAAAGCAACATTAAGAGGAAGACTTAAGAAGCCTTCCCGTCCCTGTTTTCTCTGCGCCTCTGTGTCGCAAAGTCTTTGCCAGCCCCGAAAGTGGCACACGCTCTACCACAATTCCACTTCCTTGCACTTTGTTGTACTTTTCACAGCGGTTTGCGGGGAAGCGCCTGCCGCTTGCCGACCGGCGCGTGGGAGCATAATCCTGCCGATTTCACATAAACCAGGTGTCCTGAATGAGGAAAAT